>JAFUXW010000019.1 GCA_017477035.1 Alphaproteobacteria bacterium
ATAAGCGCGGAGGATATTAAAAAAGCCGAGCGCGAACGTATGGCTCAGGCATTTGCCAGCGATTCAAGCCGCGGTAAAGAAACCACAGCCCACGCATTGCTGGCAATGACGGATTTATCTGCCGCCAACATTTTAACCATTTGGGATACAATTCCAAATGCCAAACCAAACGCTTTTGAGGCGGCAATGAATGAACTGAGAAATCCGGACATTCAACCGGCTCAAGAGGCACAAGAAGAATCAACCGAGGCAGTCGCTGAGCGTATTGCCGCATTAGCAGGAGAATAACATGGTAGCACAAGGATTTACTGATCAGGGCGAAACCAAAGCCGACAACTTGCTTGCCGGTGAGTTTCCGCGCGTTTCGATTTTAGCCACCATATCGGGAGGCAAATTTGAACGCGGCACAGTTTTAGGCTTGCGTGACGGCACAATCAATGACGGCAGATATACAATCAGCACATCCGCGCCGGAGGCAATCTTAGCAGAAGCTGTTGATGCATCAACTGAAGATAAAAAGGCTGTTATTTACCTTACCGGCGAATTTAACAAAGCAGCTTTGGTCGCTAAAGTAGACATTGATGAACTTATCAATAAGCTCCGTGCCAAGAGTATTTTTGTAAAAGAAAACCAACCTTATTAATTTTGGGAGTAATCAAAATATGGATATTTTTTCAACACAAGTTTTAGCAAAAGTGGTGGAGCGTTTGCATACTCCACCTTCTTTTTTGCTTGATACGTTCTTTCCGAACGTTCAGACCTCTGATAAAGAGGAAATCTTCTTTGATATTACCGATAGCAAACCGCACATTTCGCCGTTTGTATCGCCGTTATTGCCTGGCAAGGTTGTTGATGGCGGCGGTTATCAAACCAAATCTTTCAAACCGGCTTATGTTAAGGATAAACGCCGCTTTGATGCCAACATTCCGTATAAACGTGTTGCCGGTGAAGTTATCGGCGGCAGTTTATCGCCGAACCAACGCTATGAACGCGCACTCGCCACTCATCTTAAAGACCAGTTGGAGAACCTGACACGTCGTGAAGAAGTTATGGCGGCGGAAATTCTTCGTACTGGTAAAGTTATCGTTTCCGGTGACGGATATCCGGCGCAAACCGTTGACTTCGGGCGTGATGAAGAATTAACCAAGGCTTTAACCGGTTCTGCAACATGGGAAAACTCAAATGTTAATCCTGTTAACGATTTGGAAGATTGGGCAATTACCGTTCAAGACAAGTCTGGTGTGGTCGCCAAAACCGTGGTAATGGATCCGCAAGCGTGGAAAATCTTCCGCTCTAATCCGATTGTTCAGAAGTATTTGGACATTCGCCGCGGCACCAACAACACCATCAACATTGATCCGCACATCATCAGCGAAAGCGAAAAAGCTCGCTATGCCGGTTCGATTGGAGATTTCTCAATTTGGGTTTATAACGACACCTACATCGACGACAACGGCACAACCTGCAAACTCTTGCCGAATAAAACTGTTATCTTAGGCTCTCGCGATGGTTTGGAAGGAACGCGTTGTTATGGCGCAATCCACGATGAAAAAGCCAACTGGACGGCATATCGCTACTTTACGAAGTCTTGGGTAGAAGAAGACCCGAGTGTACGGTGGCTGTTGTTGCAATCAGCACCGTTGGTTGTTCCGTATCGGCCGAACGCTTCAATGTTTGTAAACATCGGATAACGGAGCGCAAAAATGAAAGTAAGAGCTTTAATCACATTGGTGGTTGGCAAAGGTAAGCAAATCGCACCGAATGGTGTTTGCGATGTCAGCGATGCGGAAGCAAAACGCCTTATTTCGCTTGGCTATGCCGAGAGCTTAAAGAAAACCGCTCAGCCGCCGGTAGAAGTTACGGAGATTGAGGAAGATGAATCCGATGGAAATGGCGACAAACAGCCTATTCAACCAAATGGGCAGACCGGCAACGTACAAAAATAAAACTATTCGGATCATCTTAACCGAACCGGATGAGATTGTGGGCGTGGGCTTTGTTCAAGCTCATTCCCCGTCTCATCGGGCAAGGATAAGGATTTCGGATGCGCCTAATCTTAAAATCGGTGACAAGATTGATACCGATGACGAAACATTCACGGTGCATTCAGAACCGGTCAAGGATATTCACAAACTGATTTGGAATTGTGACTTATGTGTTTAAGGATATCTGCGTGATGTGTGCAAAATAGATACAATTTTTAACATCGTTTCATCAAACATATATACCACAATAAAAGGTGTATCTATTGCAACAAATTCTAAAGTTCCTTCCACACGGCCTGTATGCCCGATGTGGGGAAATTCAGCAAGTTTGGAAATTGTCAATTCTATTTTTGCAATAACGGAGCGCGCCGCAATCGGATTATCCTTAAAGATATATTCGTAACTGTCATTTAAGTCTTGTAGTGCAAGCTTGGTGTATTTAATATTGAGCATTATCTTTTCCATTTATCAAAAGTAGCTTGAACTTCCTGTTCGTCGGCAAATTCATTATTTTCAGCCTGTTCCACGCCTTTTTGTATGTGTGCCATCTGCCACTCATATAAAGAGATGTAGTAATCCAGAGCTTGGTTGATAATAAAACTGCGATCACGATTCTGCTGTGTTGCCAGAAAGTCGAGTTTTTCTTTTGTACTGTCTTCTGTTCTGAAAGAAATAGTGTTCATGTTATCCTCCGTTATTTTGTATTACAATGTAATATACCGTATTACAGAATAAATGTCAAGTATAAAAAGGTTTTAATTATGCACTTAAAATCGGCTTTAGAGGGAAAACTTGATGAACTCTTGGATAAGGAATACCAAAACGCCGCCAGAGCCGTGACTGCAGGTATTAAAACAGCTACCAACGGCTTGAAAATGTCGCTCCGGACACAAGTCAAAGCCTCAAAGCTCGGCTCTCGTTTGGCCAACACTTGGCGCGGTGACATTTATCCGAAAAGCAAAAACAGCATTTCGGCAGCCGGTGTGGTTTATACCAAGGCACAGAAAATTCTTGAGGGTTTCGAATACGCTTCGGTCATACGTTCGCAAAACGGCTTTTGGCTTGCCATTCCGACTTTGGCCATAAAGAAACGCGTGTTTAATAAGCGGATGACACCAGCACTTTATGAAAAGTCCAAGGGTGTGCGTTTGCGGTTTGTTTACCGAGCGAACGGCGCATCGTTTTTAGTACACGAGCAACGGAAAAAGACGATTATCGCTTTTATTCTGGTGCCGCAAGCCAAAATGCCGAAGCTGATTAACTTTGAAACCGAGAGCGAGCGATGGAAAGCACAAGTTCCAAGCCTGATTATGGAGAACTGGAAAGATGAGTAATTGTTGCAATTTTGAAAAAACGATTATATCATATCATAAATCTTGAGTGAGGTAAAAATGCGTTTTTTATTGATTTTATTTGGTTCTATACTCTTTAGTCCTACTATATGGGCTGAAGATATGTCATCTGCGGTCGAAACTGAGACTGATAATTGGCAACAAATTGAAAAAGATCTTAATTCTGATTGGAATGTTGATTTATCGCAGTCAGACACGAATGAAGAAAATAAAAATAGTGAACCTCAAGCAATAGAGGAAAAGAAAGATTCAAAAATAATCCCTTTTGCTGCCGGATATTTGCTTGGCAAAACCTACTAATATCTTAAATATAAAATTAGCAACGTCATCTTCGGATGGCGTTTTTTTATGGGGCAATCAATGAGTAAACGAGAACAAGTTTTAAATGCTTTATTTGCACGGTTGTCGGCTCTACCGGATGTGGAAGTTAAGCGCAATGCCATATTGCCGGTCAAAATCCCCGACAATGGTCTTGTGCTGCTTCGTGACGGCGATGTCGGCGAACCTGATATTTTATTATCTCCGGCTTGCTATGTCTTTCATCACAAAGCAGAGATTGAAGTGCTTATTCAACAAGTTGAGGATTCCGACAACGATGCCAAACTTGACCGCATTTTAGAGGCAATCGGACTTATCTTAAAGGTCGATGTCACGCTGTCTGGTTTAATCGACTATATGCACGCCGATCCGCCGGAGTTCATCGAACAACCCGTTGAGGGCGGCTTAACTATCAAAGGCGCGGTTGTGCCCATTGTTTTGGAATATGTTTCAGATTCAAATTTAACTTAAGGAGTTTATTATGAGCAGAGCTTATGGGTGGAATGCCCAATTACTTGTTGCAGAAGAAAGTGAATACGGTGTGATGCCGGATATAGGTTATCGTAAAATACCGTTTATCTCATCGTCTCTCGACAGCGAACAAAACCTTTTATCTTCCAATGTCTTGGGTTTGGGACGTGATCCTACACAGCCGTTCCAAGACATGATTAACGTTGACGGCGATATGGCTGTTCCGGTGGATGTCCGTAACATCGGCGTTTGGCTGAAGGCAATTTTCGGTGCACCGACCACTACCGAGG
>JAFUXW010000020.1 GCA_017477035.1 Alphaproteobacteria bacterium
AGAAAAAAATAATAAAAAAACTTCTGATAAAAATAAAAAAGGTTTTGATGATTCTGAACGTATGACGTTAAAAATAAACGTTCAGGAGGCTTTGCAGTATGAAGCAGAGAAGGGAAAAAAGAAAATCGGAAGCCTGCCGAAAAATTTGAAAAAAATTAAAAAGAAAGTAAGAGATTCGTATGATGAAGATGAAGAAGAAGGTATGGACGAAGATGTAATTCGCTCGCTTCGTGAATTACAAATAAATCAAACCGATGCTTCAAACGGCGATAATTCTTTGATTAATGCATTAAATGAACAAGAACGTCGCCAAATTATGCAAAGTACAAATATTGAAATTACGCGTCATGAAGAAAATGCCGGTAAAAAAAATGCTTTGGAGCAGGCTGATACAAATTTACGTAAAGCTACATTGCATAAAATGAATACTCAGGAATTTATGAATGAGATGAATGATGCCATATACAATCCTAGCAGATTGCGTAGGGAAGCAATGGAAAATAATATTGCCAAACAAATGGGGATAAAGGGACATATTGAAAAACGTAATGAAGGTAATGTTGTAGATGGTGTCAAAAAAGTTAAAGAATTAAGCGGAAATCGCAAGGTTAAAACTTTGGAAATGAAAGATGTCCAGCAAATAGGAAAAAAGAATATGAACCAAAATCAGACGGCCGAACTTATATTGAAAAAGTCGGGGCAGACAGCGAAACTTTCCGAAATTAAAAGACAAGCCAAAACAGTTCCTAGTAATAATAACGAAAAAGGTAAACAACAACCGAAAAAATCGTATGCTAAAGAAATGAAAGAACTATTGCGTCAATCATTGAGCAAAAACGAGAAGATACACTAAAAATATTTTACGCTTATCTGACATTGGATACAATGATGATGTTGGAGTGGTTCAGGAATGCGAAGATTTAAGACAGACCTGATTTTCCTAAAATAAATACAGCTCGTAGTAAGCAGAGTTTCGGAAAGATGATATCCATTTGAGGCAGTAGTTCTTCAAGAGTCTGTTACATTTTATCTTCATATTCTGCGTTATATTCAATTTTTTGAGTTTATTCACATGCAACAGGTTTGCATAATACGCACCTCGGTCATGGTGTGTTGTTAACTTTGAGCAATTTTTATGTTTCAACGTTTCTTCTATCTTGGGTATTCCATCACTCAATAGTCCGAATCATATTGACTTATAACCGAAAAGCCGCTATTTATAGAAAAAAACAAGGAGATGAATTATGAATTTTGATAATATTAAAGTTAATCTACAATATTTTTTGCCAAAACATATTTTAACACGTGCTGTTGGTTTATTAGCGAGAGCTAAACTGGGAAAAGCTACTACTTTGGCGATTGAACAGTTTGCCAAGATTTATAATATTAATCTTGAGGAAATGGAGGGCGATATTTCAAATTATCAAACTTTTAACGACTTTTTCGCGCGTCCGCTTAAATATAATGCACGTCCGATTGATGCCGAAACAAACAGCGTGGTATTTCCGTCTGATGGTAGAATAAGCCAATTTGGTAATTTAAAAGATACTTTTCAGCTACAAGCGAAAGGACATTATTTTACAACCGAAGCTCTGCTCGGTAGTAGCAAAGATGCAGAGTATTTTAAAAACGGTTCTTTTATGACTGTGTACTTATCTCCGCAAGATTATCACCGTGTGCATATTCCGTTGAAAGGAAAGCTAATTAAAATGTCACACATTCCGGGAGAACTGTTTTCGGTTAATCCTTTATATGTCCGCAACATTCCTGAACTTTATTCACGCAATGAACGTGTCGTATGCCTGTTTGAAACCGAAATCGGCAAAGTGGCTGTAGTGTTGGTTGGAGCTGCAATTGTTCGCAGCATCAGCACAGCATGGAGCGGAACCGTGGCGCCGGCAAAATCGTGTAAACCTACCATCAATGATTATTCAAAGCAAAAATTTGTATATGACAAAGGTGAAGAAATAGGTCGTTTCTTTATGGGAAGCACAGTGATTTGTTTGTTTGAAAAAGATAAAATAATTTTTAATGATTCTTTAGCATCTGAGCAAAAAGTTAAAATTGGTGAAAAAATGGCGCAATACACAGTTGCTAAAGCTAAAGTTGCCGCTCGTAAATCTAAAAAATGAATTAAGTGAAGTATACAATGATTATAAATGAAGATGGCTTAATAAGCTTAAGCAATAATAAAGCAGAATGTAAAATTTCCCTTTTCGGTGGGCAGATTATTTCATATCGTCCCAAGTCAGAAAAACACGATGTATTTTGGTTAGGTGATTTGAATAAATTTGATAATATCTCTGCAATTCGCGGTGGTGTTCCAGTATGTTGGCCGCGATTTGCCGCCGAAGAGCTGAACAATCATTTTCCGCGTCACGGATTTGCCCGTATTTCACAGTGGAATCTCAATAATATATTGGTTGATGAGGATAAGCTGACTGCAGAATTATCTTTAATACCGGATACCAGATATAATACCGATGTTATGGCTGAACTCTTTATCAAAATTACCGATTGTCTGGAATGTTGCTTAACAACAACCAATCTCGGAAAAGAAACATTCAAATTCAGTGAGGCTCTGCACGCTTATTTCAACGTCGGAAACAGAGATGAAACGGTTATCAAAGGGTTGAGCGGATATCGCTATAGAAATTCTTTAGACGGCAAAAACTATACCTTGGAAAATGATTTGCAAATTAAAAAAGAATTTGATGCCGCTTTTGTTAATCATACCTCTGGAATAAGTATAGAAGACAAAATTTATAATCGCGTTATAACATTGGAGAAAATCGGTTCGAATACAACCATTGTATGGAATCCGGATAAAGATTTGGCGGAGATGAGTGAGGGACAATATAAAAATTTTATTTGTGTAGAACCAGCCAATCAGGGTGATGCTTTTATTACTTTACAACCTGAACAATCGCATAAAATAACAATGTTTGTCAGAGTAGATAAAATATAAAGCTATTTCGCAAGCAATAAAAATGAAGCGTATCAAGAAACTTGTGAAAAAAAGTCCAGTTCTACACAAAAAACCGCCACAAATTGCTTGTGACGGTTAAAAATTAAAAAGTTATTTTTTCATTTTTTCAAACATTTTTATTTTCCTGTTAAAAAATTGAGTTAAATTAAACTATTATTTTTTACCGCCACGGCCACCGTTGAATTTATCTTGCAACATCGCTAAATCTTGGTCAAAATCTTTAATTTCAGGTTGTTTTTGTGGTTGCGGTTTATGAATCTGCGTTTCTACCAAACATTTCTTTTCTAACTTTTGCTTTTGAAGTGTATAAAATTCTACCATTTTGTCATTACCTTCTTCTTTTGCATCGATGATTTTATGGTCATACCAAATTAAATGCAGACAATTTTTAGCAGCATCGTGCTGAGCATCTTTGAATTGTTTACCCTCACCACGAATTTTACCTTCAATGCCGGCCATTTTCATATACATTACACGAGTTTCATCATCTCTCCAGCCTTTAAGATTAAATTTATTCGGGAAATGACATTTTGTCTCTTTACCATCTTTAACAATAGCCGCCTGAACAAATTCCGGCAGAGGTAAATGAGCCTTTGCACACAACTGATTTAATGTACCTGCCCAAGCAAAATTATCCCTTTCCTGATATTCCCCCATATTCGGAACTGGAAAATCACGTAAAGCATCAGCAGAAGTATTATCACGAGCTTGTTCTTGTTGTTTTTTGAGTATTGGTTCTACTTTCTTTTTATAGAAATACTTAGCCAAATCATCTTTAATTTCGCTGTCACTCATTTCAATATGATACGGATCGTAAACCTCAAAAGTTTCTTTTCCGACTGTCAAAACCGGACTATGTTCACCTAAAACATCTATATCAATATCTAATTTGATCTTATAACGATCGCAATAATCCTGCAAAGTAATCCACGGATGCTCTTTCCAACCACCAAACTTTGTCGGATCAGGTTCTCCAAGTTCTTGAGCTTGCTGTGTTGAAGTTTTTTGTGCTTGATTTGATTTAGGTGCTTCTAAAACTTCCTTTCTAAAGACACGGGCGCACTCATTTTTTGCCTCTTGCTTGGTTGCC
>JAFUXW010000149.1 GCA_017477035.1 Alphaproteobacteria bacterium
CCTTATAGGTTATTTTACCTTATATTAGAACACTTTTCAATATTTTAGCGCAAAATAAGTTAAATATTGGTAACTTTATCAAACAGTCGTAAACAGGTTGTCTATAAGAGTTTTTAACTTATTTAGCCTATTCGTTAGTAATCATTTTATCATATAATTTCAGATATTTTTATGAACTTTTTATGAACTTTTATTTAGCTTCAAAAATATATCCGTATACTTCCTTGTCGTTTTCTTTCCTTAAAACCGTATAAGAGCTGTTTATTTCAGTAAATCCGGCGGTTTGCAAAATGTTTTTTATATATTTGGGATTGTGTTTATAGCGTCCGTTGGCTTGCACTGAAAATTGTTCAATATTTTCGTTGCTTTCAATAGAAAAAATCAGACGAGTAGGGAATGTTTTCTGAATAATGTGGGCTAAACTACCAAAGTAACAAAAAACATCAGCGGCAATTATGCAATCAAAATATTGATTTCTACTTTGCAAATATTCGCAAATATCTTGATTTATGAGCTTATTATATGTATTTTTTTCGGCGGCAATTTTCAGCATATTTTCCGAGATATCAACACCGGTTATTTCATTTTCAGGACTTTTTATTTTAGCTCCCAATAATCCGGTTCCGCATCCTAAATCCAAAATTTTGCCGTTTAGCGGTGCATAAAGTTCGATAATTTTATCAATTACGGCATAATTAATGTTTTGCAGAGTTTTTTCGTAGGTTTCGGCAAAATTATCGAATAACAAGCGATTATATTTATTTTCGTCCTCATTCGTTTGTTGATTTAAAACGCTCCATAAATGTTTTACCACAATGTTGTCGGGCATTTTTTGATACCAGTTTTCACAGATTTTTTTGGCTTTTTCCGGAGCTTTTTCATAAAACATCACCAACGTTTCAGCAATATTTAAGCTCCAGTCAATGTGAGAGGTATCCAAATAAAAAGCATTAAACATTAAATCAAGAGCCTGTTCGTATTCTTCCAAAGTTTTTAGAATCAACGCCAGATTGTAGCTCAATTCAGGCGACTGCGGCGAGATAATTACGGCATTTCTGTATTCTTCTAAAGCTTCCAGTGTTCGCTTATTTTGACAAAGCATATTTGCATAATTAGTGTGAGCTCGTAGATTCCGACTATCATTTTCGATGACTTTATGATAATATTTTTCAGCTTCTTTAAAGTTTCTGTTTTGCGCTTCCAAATCGGCAATGTTTACAAGAGCTGTCGTATTATGTTCGTCAATTTGCGCAGCCTGATAAAATCTTTGCAAAGCTTCTACGCGTTTCTTCTGCGCCAATAATGTTTCACCAAGAATGGTTTTTATTTCTGAATCGCTAATCAGATTGTCCGCTTTTTGTAAATAATTGTATGCTTTATCGTAATAATTCTCATTAAATGCTCTTCGCCCAAGATAATAAAGAGCCTGCGGATTGTTTTGACATATTTTATTCAGAGTTTCGGTGTCATTATTGAGTTCAGCTAAATTGGTTTTGGCTTCTAAATATGAGTTATCTATTTTCAGGGCATTTTGAAAGGCGAGTTTAGCATCATCAATTTTATTTTGCGCCCAATAAAGATTGCCCATTCCCAAATAAGCTTCTTTGCAGTCATTTTTCAGTTCCAAAACTTTATGATATGCTTCAATGGCTTCAATATAGCGCCCAACAGCACCGAGAGATACGGCTAAATTAAAATAAATCGGAAAATGTTTAGGAGCATTTTCAATCGCTTTATAAAAATAATTGGATGCCTCATAATGAAGGCCTTTTGCTTGAGCTATTAAACCCAATAAATTAAGGATATCGGCATTTTGCGGTGCGGTTTCCAAAATCTGACGATAAATTTGTTCGGCTTCATTTAAAGCACCATTTTGATGCAATTCAATCGCTTTTTGAAACATTAATTGATATGACATTTTTACCTCTTGCGCATTTTATAGCATACAGGTTGTTAAAATCCGGTTTAAATTTTTGCTCAAAAATTTTTACTTGCAATTTAAAGCGATTAATTTAATATAACTTTTGCAGACGAGAGGTCGCCTGCGGAGTGTCACAGCTCCAACATAGAGTAGCTCCTCATAACGGGGAGCCGGTGGAATATGTTGAATACACCGGACTGTTTCTATGTACAGTTGTGAACTCCCCACCTTGAAGAGATTTGAGGTGGTTTTTGTTTTATTTAACAAATTAAGGAGTTTGAAACTATGAAAGAAAATAACTATTCACTGGATAAGCAAACCAAACGGCAAATCGGTACTGCCTTATGGCAAATCCGCTACGAAAAACATTTATATCTGAAAAATGTTACCACTGCCACCAATATACCGAGCCGAATTATTGAAGGTATGGAACTGGGTAAATTTATTCAATACAGCGCATTGCAAAAACTCAGCAAATTCTATGATAAAAAAATTAAAATAACGTTTGAATAATAATACTGTTTTTTTCTCTTGCATTTATTTCCGGTTTACTTAATATAACTCTTGCAGACGAGAGGTCGTCTGCGGAGTGTAGCAGCTCCTCACATTAAATAACTCCTCTAACGGGGAGCTTGCTGAATATATTGAATAGGCAAGACTGTATGTGACAGTTGCTAACTCCCCACCTTGAAGAGATTTAAGGTGGTTTTTGTTTTATTTAACAAATTAAGGAGTTTGAAACTATGAAAGAAAATAACTATTCACTTGATAAGCAAACTAAAAGACAAATTGGCGTCGCCTTATGGCAAATCCGCTACGAAAAACATTTATACTTGAAAAATGTTACCACTGCCACCAATATACCGAGCCGAATTATTGAAGGTATGGAACTGGGTAAATTTATCCAATACAGTGC
>JAFUXW010000021.1 GCA_017477035.1 Alphaproteobacteria bacterium
ACAAGAAATAACCATTAATATCAACGTTGATAATAATGGAACCTAGCTAAGTATAAATAATCGTAATTTTTCAGACAGCTCATCACGCATCTTATTTGCTTTCATTAAATTCAGATGCTATGCCATCATTATTATTTGAAATACCATAATCAACAATCCTGACATATTCTATACGACTGATGTCGGCCATTGTTTCCACGGTTATTTCTCCTCCTTGCACCGAGTTTACGAAACCGATTGGCAATCCGGCAGGAAACATCCCTCCTACACCGGAAGTAATCACAATATCTCCTTCTTGAACATCTGCTGATGAACGTAGGAATATAAGTTGTGGCAACATTGTATTATTCCCGCTCAAAATTGCTCTGACACGGGTTCTTTCTATTACTACCGGAATTTTAGAATTGATATCGGTTACCAAGATGACTCTGGCATAGTGTCCGCTAACTTCATCAATGCGACCTATAACGCTTTCATCTCCAAGAACAATTTGCCCTTTTTTTACAGCTTCATCACCAATATAGACAAGCAATATATGCGTGAAATTATCTCCGGATTCAGCTATTATTTTGGCGCTAATAAAAGAGGCTTCAGCAGGCGGAACATAATTAAGCAATCTACCTAAAAGCTGATTTTCAACTTCCAGAGCTCTAACTTTATTTTGCAACATCATCATTTGCTTGTTTTCGGCGCGTAACTCGCGATTTTCAATATAAATGTGGCTGATATCATAAAAGTAAGTGTAGATACGATGTATAATTCTTGATGGGTATTCCACTATCTGCATAACAGGCCCACTAACATCAAGAACGGCTTTATTAGCCGCTTCAATGACTACGCTGTCAACTTTACTCAAGATAATAAAAAAGAATGAAATTAAAAATAATATAACTACAATCAGGCGACGCGCTAAAACTTTAAGTTCAGCAGTTTTAATTAAAAAAACTCCACGCTGCCTCATAGTGTTTAATCCTTTTTAATTTTAATCCATACTGGACAATACGTCTTTTAAACGTGCAAATTCATCTAGAGCCATGCCTGAACCTATTGCCACACAAGAAAGAGGATCTTCGGCAATGGTGACCGGTAAACCGGTAGCTTCGCGTAACACTTTATCCAAATCTGTCAATAATGCACCGCCACCGGTGAGGACAATCCCTTTATCAACAATATCAGCTGCTAATTCCGGCGCTGTATTTTCCAATGCAATTTTTACAGCTTCCACAATATCGGCAACCGGCTCCATCAGACTTTCAGCAATCTGTCTTTCGGTTATGGTAATTTCTTTCGGAACTCCGTTAACTAAATCGCGACCTTTAATTTCCACGCTGCGTCCTTCCCCATTTTCAGGCAAACAGGCCGATCCGATTTCTTTTTTGATTTTTTCGGCACTGCTTTCACCTACTAACAAATTCATATTACGGCGAATATAGTTAACGATGGCTATATCCATTTTATCACCACCTACTCGTACCGAACGAGCATAGACAACGCCCTTAAGTGATAATACGGCAACTTCGGTTGTTCCTCCGCCGATATCAACCACCATACTTCCGGTAGGTTCGGTAATAGGTAACCCTGCTCCGATAGCGGCTGCCATAGGCTCTTCAATAAGCAATACTTTATGAGCTCCGGCGTGATATGCCGAGTCTTTAATAGCTCGCTTTTCAACTTCGGTAGCACCGGATGGAACACAAATAACAATCATCGGAGTAACAAACATACTGCGATTATGTACTTTGCAAATGAAATATTTTATCATTTCTTCGGCTATTTGAAAATCAGCAATAACTCCGTCTTTAAGCGGACGAATGGCGCTGATATGGCCGGGAGTGCGTCCCAACATACGTTTTGCCTCGTTTCCTACGGCTAAAACTCTTTTACGCCCTTTGTATTCTTCGATTGCCACCACCGACGGCTCATTCAACACTATTCCACGTCCGCGAACGTGAACTAAAGTATTAGCTGTTCCTAAATCAATTGCCATATCGGCGGAAAACATATTCAATAATCTTGCAAACATCTGCACTTACTCCAATTTTAATATTATTTTTACCTTTTATAACAGTTCGTCTTAATGTGCAAGTGATATTTTTATAGATTTAATGACTTTTTGATTATATCTATAAAATCATCCTGACCAATATAAGCCTTATCAAAAATCACATCAGCCGGTAATTTGTTTCTAAGCCAAGTTCGTTGTCGTTTGGCGTATTGACGAGTGTGTAATTTTGCTAATTCTAAAGCTTCTTCAAGAGATTTTTCACCACGTACAAACATACTTAACTCAGGAACTCCCAAAGCTTTCATTGCCGGCAAGTTATCTGATAAATTTCTCTTTGTTAATGTTTCTATTTCTTTAATTACACCCTGCTCAAACACCATTTTATCCAAGCGTCTTTTGCAGCGCTTGGCAATTTCATCTATTGATGGAACTATTTTTACCACACAAAAATTAGCTTCCGGAAGCTTTTTTATCAAAGGTTTTTTATACCATTCTGTTACCGTTGTTTTGGTGTATTCGTAAATTTCGACAGCTCTTGTAATTCTAGTTTTATCATTAGCTCCGATTTTAAGAGCCGTTCGTTCATCAATACTCAATAAATATTGATAAAGGGACGCTAAACCTTTTTCTTGCAGGCGTAAATTTATTTTATCTCTAACTTCTTTGTTTACTTCAGGAACCGGAGTAACTCCGTTAATCAAGGCATTAATGTAAAATCCGGTTCCTCCTACAACTATAGGCAAACGCTTTTCCGCCCATATTTTTTTGATTTCCGTGACGCAAAGTTCAAGCCAATCAACTACATTACCGCGAATTGAACAGTCATAAAGTTCATATAAGCGATGTTCTGCTTCAGCTTTTTCGTTTTTGTTCGGAGTCGCAGCAATGATAGGAATATCTTTGTAGATTTGCATAGCATCACAATTGAGTATAACTCCGTTAAAGGCTTTTGCTGATTTTATAGCAAGAGCAGACTTACCGGATGCTGTCGGTCCGGCAATTATTAAAACCGGATTTTTACGCAGTTTTACTCCTCAATCGGGCAACCTTCTATAAGCTGATTAAATTCAGCACGTTTGCGATTATACATTTCTTGATTTTCACCTTTTAACCCCTGCTTTTTGCGGGCAATTACATATTGCGGCAAAAGTTTTTTAATTTGTTCAATCGGCTTATTCCAGCTTTGCGGACGAATACGTATTTTCTTTCCTTCTCCGGCAGAAACGCGCGGAGTTACTTCACCGCTTATGGCATCTTCAAATTCGGATAAAACTAATTTTTCATTATCCATTGTCTGCGGAATCAAAAACTCAATTTCTTCGCCGGAATTAATATAATTGCGAATTTCAAAAATAGCATCATTTCCTTGCCATTCAACAATAGAACCTGCAAACAACCATTCTCCCAAGGTGCGTGTATATTCATAATTTTGGCTGATATTTGTCAGTTTGCCGTCATGAAATCCCAAGCAGTATCCGCGATTTTGTAAAGCGTATAAATCCTTCATATATTTGTTAAAATCCCAATTTTGCGGATCTGCATAATAATCATCTATCGCCTGTCTGTATGCTCGGGCAACTGTTCCCGCATAGTATTCGGTTTTATTGCGTCCCTCGACTTTGAGAGAATCCATACCTATTTTCAAAATTTCGTTTAAGCGAGGCATTAAACACATATCTTTGGAGTTAAGCAAATATCCGCCGTGTTCATCTTCAACTACTTCATAGTATTCACCGGGGCGAAAATCTTCCTCAAGCAAAAACTCAAACGCTTTAGCGTTATCCTGATTTATTTCAATTTCTTTAATTGTGCCGTCCTTTAGGCGCAAGTGCATTTTATAATGCCATCTGCAACAATGAGCACATTTACCTTTATTGGCACTTCTATCTGCCATAAAATTAGATATAAGACATCTACCGGAATAAGACATACACATAGCACCATGAATGAAGCACTCGAGCAGTATATCTGGGCAGTGATTGCGAATTTCTTCCATCTCTGCAAAAGTAACTTCACGTCCCAATACGCACAAACTTGCTCCCATTGACTGCCAAAACTTTACGGTTTGTGCTGAACAAATATTGACTTGAGTGGAAACAAATCGTTTCAGTTCGGGAGCGTGTTGTTGTAAATAATAGAAAACTCCGGGATCGGCAACTAAAACCCCGTCCGGCTGTAAATCTTGCAATGTTTTAACAAACTGCGGGAGCTTTTCAGCTTCTTCATTATGGATGTATAAATTCAGTGTCAAATAAATTTTTTTGCCTTGTGAGTGCACAAAATTAATACCGTCATGTAAATCTTCCAATGTAAATTTTGATTGTGTTCGTAGGCTCATATCCGGAGTTCCGGCATAAACAGCATCAGCACCATATAAGATAGCTGTTTTTAATTTCACCAATGAGCCGGCAGGTAATAAAAGTTCAGCTTTTTTCATTATTTTTCAACCTTAATTTTTGTAGTTACAGCTTGCAATTTGCCAAACGGAGTGCTTGGCACTTCTATTTTGGCGATGAACGGAGCTTTTGTCTCTTTATCCCTTAAAATCCACATATATACGGGGGTATCTTTATCAATCAAAAATCCGGCATCAGGATTATCTACAACTTCTAAAGAATATTGGCATTTATCAGCTTTACCTTCAAAAAACTCCGTCTTGATTTTTTCCGATTTTATCTTCTTGACTGTTGATAATGAATATTTTTTGCCGTTAAAAGAATAACTCTTGAAGTCGCATTTACCGGTGCGAATAATTTGTTCAATTAAAACCCCGAATACCGATAACAAATCTATGGAGCGGTTATATTTGGGGTTAATGGTAATAGGCATAATTGCTTTTTTACCATCTTTAACGCTGATGCGTTCTTGCGGAATGCCGTCCTTATAGGTAATTTCTTTTGTGCGATGACTGAAACGAGACTTTGTTTCGTAAAAATAATCCTGTGGCTTAAAATTGCTATCTTTGTATGTTCCGACAGCATGATACTCTGCCGTAAAAGGATAAAGAGTTCCAAAAGTTCCGGTAGTTTTAAGTTTAGTTTTTATATCATAATCTTTTTCATGATAAAAACTGTATGTCAGACTTTGTTCACAGGCATCAAATATTCCGATTCGTGTTTTCATTTCCTGAGTAACCTGCAAAGCGTTAGCCGAATTTATCATTGTTAAAAAACCTGTCAAAAATATAAGAATACGTTTCATTTCATTAGTCATTCCTTAAACAATTTTACCTACAATAGCAGAAATTTTCAGATTATAAAGGAAAAAAAAGCAATGGCTCAAAAAATTTTATTGCTGTATGGAGGTTTTTCGGCAGAACGCGAGGTTAGTATTTCTGCTAAAGATGATATTGCCTCAGCCCTTACCGCTAAGGGGTATAAAGTTATAGAACATAATTTGACCAATGTGTGGAACTTGTTGGAAACAATAAAAAATACTAATCCTGATGTTGTATACAACGGATTATATGGTAATTGGGGAGAAGACGGAGAAATACAGTCATTTCTCGATATGTTGCAAATACCATATACTCATTCTTCTGCAAAATCTTCTGTATTGGGAATGGACAAGGATTTATGCAAACTTATTGCTTTACAAAACGGGGTGAAAGTTGCTCGCGGTGTAAAAACAACTTTTGCCGAATATCAAAAAAACGGCAGTCCGTTAAAATTTCCCTATGTAGTTAAACCCGTGTCAGATGGTTCAAGCGTCGGCGTTTTTATTGTCAGAAATAAACAAGATGAAAAAAGTGTCAATTACGCGAATGAAAATGCAGAAATTTTAGTTGAAGAATATATTTCCGGACGGGAACTTACTGCTATGTGTTTGGCGGGAAAAGCCTATTGTGTTACTGAACTTAAAGCAAAAAACGATTTTTATGATTATTATGCAAAATACACTTCCGGAATGACAGAACATATTTTGCCGGCACCTATTGATGAAAATGTGGAAAATACGTGTAAACAATATGCTGAAATTATGCATAAGGCCTTAAATTGCAACACTCTTTCACGTTGTGATTTTCGTTATAATCCGCAAGACGGAGTCGTTTTCTTGGAAATTAATACCAATCCGGGGATGACAAAACTTTCATTGGTTCCGGAGCAAGCGCGATATATTGGGATATCGTATGCCGATTTATGTGATAAACTGATTAAAAATGCAACTTATCGCCAAAGGTAAAAGCAATGTTTTTGCTTAACCAAACAATGTTTCTTTAAGACGCTGTAAAGTTTTTTGTGCAAACGGACGCGCTCTGGTTGCTCCATCTTCAAGCAGACCTATAGCTTCGCCATAGTGCGCCATATAGTAGTCATAGACTTCTTTAGCTTCACGAGTTTCGTTCAAAACCGTCTCCAATAGCATTGCCTTCGTGTGACCATAACCGAGTTTTCCCTCATGCAGACCTTGGGCCATTTCCTCAACTTTTTCAGAAGGGGCAATACATTTGTATATTTGATAAACAATCACATCATCCGGATTTTTAGGCTCTTCTATCGGTTTGGAATCCGTAACCGTGGAATAAATAGCCTTTTTAATAACCTTTTCATCTTCAAATATCGGAATAACGTTATTATACGATTTGCTCATCTTACGCCCGTCGGTCCCCGGTAAAACCGCTACATTATCGGCAGTTACATATTCCGGTAATTTCAGCAGTTCTTTATCATAATACGCATTAACGGCACCGGCAATATCTCGAGCAATTTCCACGTGTTGAATCTGGTCTTTGCCAACCGGAACTATGTCGGTATCCATTGCCAGAATATCGGCAGCCATCAACGTAGGGTATGTATAAAGTCCCATATTGACCCCGTCATCGGCAGGCTTATTTTCAGCCAAATTACGTTCTACGCAAGCCTTATAAGCGTGGGATTTGTTCATAAATCCTTTGGGTGTAAAAGCATATAAAATGGTGGTAATTTCATTTATTTCAGGTATATCAGATTGTCTGTAAAAATAATCGGTTTCCGGTTTCAGTCCGGCCGCCAAATACGTACAGGCAATTTCTTTGATTTCTTTTTGCAAAAGTTCGGGATCTTTCATAAAATTAATTGCGTGATAATCGGCAATAAACAGATTAAATCTCTGTGCCTGATGCCCCATTTCTATTGCCGGCTTAATGGCTCCGAAATAATTTCCGATATGTGGTTTTCCAGTCGGTTTTACACCGGTTAAAATACACTTGTTTGCAAACATAATTCCCTCTCTTTTGCTATATTTGGGCTTAAGCTATACCGATATGATTTTAAAATCAATTAAAAACATAAAATTTATATTGTATTATTGCAGAATCGCCGTATAATCTCCGGCAGGTTTAATTTATTTTATGGGGTAAAAACTTATGTTAGATATTAAATTTATCGCCGATAACACGGATTGGGTAAAACAAAGCTTGGCCAGAAAAGGTTTTCCGGCCGAGAAAGTAGATGAACTTCTGAAGACTTATTATGAGATGAACAAATTAAAAACTTCATCTCAAGCATTGGCGGAAGAAAAAAATAAATTAAGTAACTCCATAAAATCAGCATCTTCCGAGGAAAGAACGGCGATTATCGCAAAAAGCAAAGCTGTGGGTGAGGAGTTTAAAACTCAGCAGGAAAATTTAGCAAAATTAGAAAATGAGTTTAATGACATGATGCTTCGTATGCCTAATTATCCGAGCGAAGAAAGTCCGGACGGACCGGATGACAGTGCTAATGTGGTTCGTCGTAAGGTTGGTGAAATACCGCATTTTGATTTTCAACCTAAAGACCATGTTGAATTGATGGAATTTAACGATTGGAGCGAAATGGAACGGATTGCCAAAGTATCGGGTTCTCGCACGTATGCCATCAAAAATGATTTAGCTCAGCTTGAATTAGCCATTCATATGTTGGTTATGGATAAATTAAGATTTCATGGTTTTACTTTGATTACAGTTCCGGCAATATCTAAAGAAAAGCCTCTTTATAATCAAGGGTATTTGCCATTTGCTAAAGATGAAATTTATTATATGCCGGCCGATGATTTGTATTTATCCGGCACTGCCGAATTGATTTTGAACTCACTTCGTGCCGATGAAATGATGACCGAAGCCGATTTACCGGTATTATATGCCGGTTTCTCTCCATGTTTCCGTCGTGAAGCCGGAGCAGCCGGTAAGGATACCCGTGGTTTAGTCAGAGTGCATCAATTCTTTAAAACCGAACAATTTGTTATTTGCAAAAATGATATTGCAGAGAGCGAAAAATGGCATCAAACTTTGTTGCAAATTTCTGAGGAAGTGTTGCAAGATTTGGAATTGCCATATCAGGTTTTGGAGGTTTGTACCGGAGATATGGGAGCTCCTAAATATCGTCAATATGATTTGGAAGCTTGGGTTCCTTCGCAAAATTGCTATCGCGAAACTCACTCTTGTTCCAATATTACCGATTGGCAAGCTCGACGCACTAATTTGCGTTACCGTGCCAATGACGGTAAAGTTAAGTTCTGCCATACCTTGAACAATACCGGTATTGCAACTCCGCGGGCCTTGGTTCCATTTATAGAGAATCATCAGCAAGCAGATGGAACCGTTAGAATTCCGGTAAAGTTGCAACCATATTTAGGCGGCAAAAAATATATAGGTAAAAATGCAAAATAAAGTAGCACAAATTTTTGAATTTATGAAAATTTTAGACAAGGTGTGCTTGGTCAAACGAGCCACCTTGCTTTCAGATGGAACTTCAGAAACGGATTCTTCGCATACGTTTAAATTGTTATTTTGGATTATTGTGGTATATCCGTATTTAAAGCACAGGTATAATTATACCAAATTACTGGAGTTAGCGTTAGTTCACGATATTGCTGAAGCTGAGACAGGAGATTGTCCGAAATCTGTGCAGTATGCACATCCTGAAATGAAAAAAATCA
>JAFUXW010000150.1 GCA_017477035.1 Alphaproteobacteria bacterium
ATCGACGGAGAAACCGTTGTCGGACAAACATTAAACGAAGCCGTTAGCAAATTACGCGGTAAAGTCGGTTCAAAAGTGAAAGTAACCATTCGTCGCGCAAATACTAAGCCATTTACGGTAACCTTAAAGCGAGAAGAAATAAAAATTCAATCGGTTAAGCATGAAATAAAAAATGACGATGTATTATATATAAGAATTTCTGCCTTTAACGAAGATATTGATGAAAATATTACCAAGGCAGTAAAAGAAACTCAAAAAAAGCTCAAAAACAAACTGACCGGTATTGTAATTGATGTTCGTAATAATCCTGGAGGTTTGTTGGATCAAGCTGTTAAAGTATCTGATTTATTTTTGGAACAAGGAGAAATTGTTTCGACCCGTTCACGTAACGAAGAAGATACTGTAAAATTTTCAGCAACACCTGGAGATATTGCTGAAAATCTTCCGATTGTTTTGATGATAAATGAAGGGTCTGCATCTGCTGCCGAAATTTTAGCAGGAGCTTTGCAAGACCACCACCGCGCTGTAGTTTTGGGTGAAAAATCTTTTGGAAAAGGTTCGGTGCAAACAGTTATTCCTCTTCGTAATAACGCAGCAATGCGCATAACCACCGCTCGTTATTATACTCCTTCCGGACGCTCAATTCAGGCCAAAGGAATTGAACCTGATGTCGTGGTAAAATTGGCTAAAATTGAAGAAATTGATAACTCTGACTGGACAATCAGCGAAGCAGATTTAAAAGGTGCTTTGAAAAATGAACAAACCGGAAGTAAAGCTAAAGAAAAAAATCATGACAGTAAAAAATCTGAAAATGAAAAAGAAGACGTTAATGATTATCAGCTCATCAGAGCCTTGGATTTAGTTAAGGCGCTTTATTTATACGGTAAAAATGACAATCAGCATTTTATTAAACCGGAAGTAAAAACAGAAAAGAGTAATAAATAATGGCTTTATGGTATCGCCGTAATGCGGGAATAGTCGTTTGCAATAGGCAGTGCAAAGTTTTAATATGCCAAAGAACGGATATGGTAAATTCTTGGCAATTTCCGCAAGGCGGAATTGAACAAGGAGAAGATGTAAAGCAAGCGGCATTGCGAGAACTCAAGGAAGAAACATCGCTGACAAACGTTAAGCATATAATATCCTTAAAATATCCGGCTCGTTATACTTTTCCGCCCAATGTCATATCTTCTATGCAAAAAAGAGGTTACACCAACGCCGGACAGGATATGTTTTGGTCGCTGTTCTTATTTGAAGGTAATGACAGTGAAATAAATTTACAAACAGCAGAGCCTGAATTTAAAAACTTTAGATGGGTAGAAATGCAAGAAGCCTACGATTTGTGCGTAGATTTTAAGAAGCCTGCCTACAGAATAGCCCTTAAAGAATTTTCACCATATATTGAGAGTATGAAATGAAAACATATTTAGTCGGAGGAGCCGTTCGTGATATGATTTTGAACATCACACCACATGATAAAGATTATGTGGTATTTGGCGCCACTGAAAAAGAAATGCTTGCAGCTGGTTTCATATCTGTCGGTAAAAAATTTCCGGTATTTTTGCATCCTATCACAAAGAATGAATATGCTTTAGCTCGCAAAGAAGAAAAAATCGGTGATAAGCATACCGATTTTCGTTTTTTATTTACTCCGGATATTACTCCTCAAGAAGATGTTATAAGACGAGATTTCACTTGTAACGCACTACTTTATGATGAAACCCAAAAAAAGATTATTGATTTAATCGGAGGAATTGACGATATTCATAAAAAAATACTACGTCATATAAATTCAGAGCATTTTATTGAAGATCCTCTAAGAATTCTGCGAATGTGTCGATTTGCGGCAAAGTTGAATTTTACAATTGCCCCGGAGACCATGATTTTGGCACAACAAATGGTTAATAATGGTATGCTTGACCATTTAACTCCGGAGCGTATATGGAACGAAATTAATAACGCTTTGCAACAGCCGAATTTTGCCCGATTTATTTTACTGCTGAAAGAATGCAGGGCATTAAATTTTTTATTACCGGAAATAGATAAATTATGGGACATACCGGAGCGCACTGATTATCATCCAGAAGGGAATTCGGGAGCCCACACAATTTTATCATTGGAACATGCCGAAAATTTGTCGGCTAAGGCAAAATTCGCCTTGTTAATGCACGATATAGGTAAAACAATGACCCCACCGGAAATTTTACCAAGTCATCATGGACACGATAAAGCGGCAGCCCCGCTGATAAAGAAAATCTGCAAGCGCTTAAAAATTCCTAATAGCTATCGGAATTTGGCACTTATGGCAGCTGCTCAACATATGCAAATCCGAAATGTGCTTGATATGAAAAAAGGTAGATTATTGACCTTACTGACCGATATATGCGAATTAAAACATCGGCAAAATCTGATAGACTACATCAAAATATGCCGCTGTGATATGCTGGGACGCCAGCGAAAAATTCCGCAATTAGAGCTGTCTTATTTTCGTCGTGCAGCATTACGTTTAATCCTTAATTTTAAGATTCAGAGCAAAATTAAGGCAACCGATATGCCTAATTTTACGACATATTCAAAAGATGCAACATTTGCCGAAAAGTTTTTTAACTATCGTGTTGAAAAAATTTTTTAACGTAAAGGACAGTCTAAACTATAGTTATTATCTGTGTTATCATCGTTAAGACACAAAAAAAATCCGCCGATTGGCGGATTTTTTTCACGTATCATCGTTATTATACTTTTTCTACCTGTGAAAATTCCAATTCAACAGGAGTATAACGTCCGAAAATAGAAACAGAA
>JAFUXW010000022.1 GCA_017477035.1 Alphaproteobacteria bacterium
CCGCATCTTCAAACGTTATTAACAGCACTTCCGGAGCCGGAGCTGTGGAAAATACAAAATATTTACAAAGAACAGCAGAAAATGATGGGGAAAAATGGCGTAATGCTATGCGTACCGACTTGTATATGGGCGGTGGTGATGGAGAAAACGACCCGGATGATAGAGAGCATGTTGGAAATCACAATATTTTGAATATTAACAGCTTGATAGTCGGGGCTGAAAAAGATATGGCTCATTTAGGTGATGTGGAAAGCACAGCCAACAATGGTTTATATCTTAATCCGGACGGTACCAACCCGAATGCTTATATCGGCGGTTCATTGACGGCTTTGGTTGAAAAATACGGTAATAATTATGCCGGACAGTTCGTTGTAGAAAAGAAAGGCGGTACCGGATATATGTATTTCGGTAAACCGACCATAACCACTACTGATAATGGTGACGGCACTACAACCACATCTTCGGAATATCCGTTCAGAGTAGAAGGAACAACCGGTGAAATTTCTAACTGGGGGGATGTATCGTTGGCTGAAAAGCTGGAATCCGGCAGAAGCGTGGCAATCGGCACCTTCAATAATTCATTCAAGATTAATAATAGTAATGCTACCAATGCCCGTTTGTTTTATGGTGAAACCAAAAATACGGATACAGAAAAGTATGCCAAAGTATCTATTTTGGGTGAAGAAATGTTTCAATTAACTACAGATAATAAAGAGATAGATAACGAAATGGCAAGAGTTGGCGGTACTCATGTGATGATTGAAAAGACCGGCTTTAAAGGTGCTGATAAAGTCAACAGTAAGGATTCCAGAGGTAATGATATTTTGCCTCGTTATACCAAAGACCAAACATTTCCGGTAGTGGTTGGTTCTAATGCTATGGTGAAAGGAGTGCTTTCTGCTGGGCAGGTAGATACACAAAATTTGCGTACGGCATCTCTGGTTACAGGTTCTGCAAATATAGACGATGAATACAAATGGCTCAATGTCGACAGAAATGGCATTATAATACGCGACATAAACAACCAAAAAACAACTACAGATGAAAACGGCAAAATATCAACAACCGGAATGTATAGTGAAATATCGGCAAACAGATATATGACACGAACCGGAAATGCTGCAAATGATGCGAAAATACTTATGCAAAGAACAGAAACAACAAATGAAGAAACCGGAGCCAAAAATTATTCCGGAAATGTTGAAATTCAAGGTAAAGACGCATTGTTTATGACTAATGATCCTAATGACGGAAAGGTTACTGTTCGAAATGGCAGAATGGGAACACAGATTCAAAATCGAGATATGACTATAGGGGTAAAGTCCGGTGATGAGATAGTGATGGATAATTCAAATCCGTCAGGCAATCAATATCGTGTTGTTGTTGGTAAGGGAGGTAACGTTGATATGGTTGGCTCTAACTTGCAAATTATGGATAATGACAGATATAATATTTTGACAGTCAGAGGACGGTTAAGAACAGGTGCCAATGGAGAATCTTTAGAAACACAAGGTAATTTCGGTCCCGAAGGTAAGAATAATGATTTTATATTCCGTAACAGTGCAATGGGTAATATAGACTACAATATTGCTACTCATGGTAATGTTTTGTTCAGTTCAATGAGTTCAAAAAATGCCAATCAGATTTATGGTTCCGGAGCTGGTGCTGGCAGTACAGATGATACTGCACACTTTATGGCAATCGGTCCGGATGATGAAAAAGCCGGTGTTAATATTGCCGAAAGCACATCACTGACTGCGTCATCTAAAGAAAGTGCTAATGAAAAGAGAGTGTTATTTGTTGATTTATCTAAGGATGATGAGAATGCTTATGTAAATACTGAAGACAATTATTCACTAAAATCTGATGCGACAAGTTCATCTTCTAATACGGAGAACTATAATATGAACCCAGGAACTGTTTATGTTCGTAAAGGTTTGGTGGAAATCGTTCCGGATAGAGATAATGTTAGTATTGACAGTAGTACCGGTCGAGCCAATAATCCTAATATGGGGGCCAACGACGGTAGCGGTATTATCAGAGCCAGTCGTTTTGTGGCTAATAATATCAATAAATCCGGAAAAGAAGAAAAAGTTCCGGAAATTTTGCAATCAGGTTTAATCGACAGTTATAACAGCTATAACGGCAGTAATACCGTAAGGTATGACACATATATGGTAAATCCGGCATATACTTCGGTGATGAAAGATATTAAACTTACTACCAGAGGCGGTGCTCGTCTTAGCGATATTTTACCTGACTTTATCACTAAAGGTATCTATTTGGCAGGTAATACATTTGATGATACTAAACAGAAAATGGAGTTTAAGTTGGCAAGCGATGGTTCATTTAAATTAGCAGATGAACCTAGTGAAACTCTGGCAACCACAACAACTTCAAGCGGAACATATACTTCTAATAACTGGGCATCGCCATACAGCGGTCTGGTGCCGGCTCCGCAGTGTCCTCCGGGGTATGGTCGTGTGATTACCATTACTCCGTATCGTTTTGAAATGGCTCAGGCCGGTCAGCTTGCCTTAGCGGCTGATTCCGGCGATTCTAACAGTGCGGGGTATTATGTTAATACTTCAGAAATGATTAATAAATTAAAAAGGGCTTCATATTCCCACGCCAAAAAAGAAGATTTACAAAATGAATTGATGACGAAAACTCCGGGGTTACATCAACTTAATATTGAGTGGAACAGCGGTTCAATGAATGCCAGTGTCGGGTCAGGTTTTACGGCCGGAGGCGATCCGGTAACTGGAAGCGGAAATATTTCAGTTTCCAAAGCCAGCGGATTGGAAGCCAGTATTGACTTGCCGATTTTTAAAACCGATACTACCAGCCAACAGAACGAGGAAGATACTACTGAAGAATCTGCCGTATCAAAAACATCTTACGTTATATCTGCAGCGGCTGATGGTATGCGCCCGTTAGTGTTCCAACAAAGCACTTGGTTTCATAGCGAGGCTGTTCCGGTAGTTCCTTCTTCCGGTAATATGGGGGATACCAATGGAACGTATGTTGGATATGATACAGCCGGAAAATATGTACGTGGCTGGGCAGTTTTACAAGGATTCTTGTATCACTACAACGAATATAAGAACTTTGCTTGTCCGTCCGGAGAGGATTGTAAGGAATTATCAACTAAAGCAGGGACTGATGAAAACGAGGTTTTATGGAATCTGTTTCCGGTTGCTAAAAATTCCATAGGTTCTTATATCAGCACCTATTGCTATTTTGACCGCACTAATATGTTCGGTGATTACCAAAATACGGAAGATACATTCAAAAGCATAGAAAGAATGGATATTCTTAACGAGGTTCCTACAGATTTCAAAAAAGGTATTACAGGTAACGCAACTAATGATGCAACCCGCAAAACCTATTATGAAAATCTGAACGATCCTACAATGAAATACAACGAGGTTTGGTAATATAAGTGATTATGGCAAAAACGGGGATAACACCCCGTTTTTTTTGCTTAATAATTATTGACGAATCTTACGGAAGTAAAGAATATTACCTGAATAAAAAATATCAAAAAATGTAAAATATATTAACCTTTTATTACATTTTAATCGTTACAATAAACAAAATAGTTTAAAAAGAGGAATGAAATGTTCAAAAAAATAGCGCTTATTATGTTATTTCTGGGACTGGTTTCTGGGGCAAAAAATGTTTTGGCAGCAACTTCATCAATTATGGTAAATGCCGATGACGGAAAGGTTATGTATGCGTCCAATGCCGATACTCTCAGATATCCGGCTTC
>JAFUXW010000151.1 GCA_017477035.1 Alphaproteobacteria bacterium
AACGGGTAAGGGAAGTTATGCGTATGCCGAGAATGAAAAGAAGACGACGCACTTTGCGTATGATGACGGTTCGGAAGGTTATTTGAACGGAACTCAAAGCAAAGTAAAATACTTTAATGTAACGGATTGCGGCGTTTATGCGTATACTAGCGCTCCTGCGGCAACGTGTTATTCATCAAACAGCGAAGTTCAGAAGAAGGGTGGAGTTGACAGTAATTTGACCTGTTGGAATATAACTGGCAAAGGAACTTACGCATATAATGAAAGCGAAAGAATCCTTAATTACTTTAGCTACGATGCATGCACATCAGCTTATTTGAACGGCACGAACAATCAGAAAATATTCTATACAATGAAAGGCTGTATGCAATACGCGTATGAGAATGAGCCGAATGGCAAGTATTTTGCGAAAGCGTCGCAAGAGCAATACAGTGCAGGTTCATCGACTAAAAAGATCTGTTGGAACATAACAGGCAAAGGCGCGTATGCGTATGCAGAAAACGAAAAGCTAACAAGTTATTTTGCATACGATAGCGGTTCGGAAGGCTATTTGAACGGCACACAAAGCAAAGTAAAATACTTCAATGTAACCGACTGTGCGAACGGAGCTTCGACAGTAACGCAAAATGTAAGTATCTTTGTTGTCGGTAATAATACACAAAGTAAGGGTGGAGTTGCCAGCAATTTGACTTGTTATCGAGCAACTGGCTGTAACGCCACAAATTACTATCAGGATAGCAAGTGGAATACGTCATACTTCACGAATTCTGATGATGAAGCGAGCGGCATCCATTGTTATAAGGCGACGGGTTGTGCATCACCGGCAATCAAGACAGCCGATAAAGATACGACACACTTTGCGTATGATAACGGAGCAACCAGCGGAACGGTATCTTGCGTGAAGGCGAATGGTTGTGCAAGCAATGCGGTTAAGACAAAGAATACCGACTACTTCACCTATGATAGCGGCGTAACCAGCAATGGTCACACCTGTTATAAGGTTGAAGGTTGTGTATCTACGGCGGTATTGGCAAACGGCAAGAATACAACATACTTGACGTATGATAACGGTGCAACCAGTGGCGGTAAAACTTGTTACAAAGCAAATGGTTGTGTAAGCAGTGCGGTATTAGCTGCCAATAAAGATACAACACACTTTACGTATGATAACGGCACTACACAAAACGGCTACAATTGCGTGAAGGCGAACGGTTGTGCGAGCAATGCGGTTAAGACAAAGAATACCGACTACTTCACCTACGATAGCGGCGTAACCAGCAATGGTCACACCTGTTATAAGGTTGAAGGTTGTGTATCTACGGCGGTATTGGCAAACGGCAAGAATACGACATACTTGACGTATGATAACGGTGCAACCAGTGGAACAACTACATGCTACAAAGCAAATGGTTGTGTAAATGGTGCGGTATTAGCTGCCAATAAAGATACAACACACTTTACGTATGATAACGGAGCAAGCCAAAATGGCTATACTTGCGTAAAGGCGAATGGTTGTAGCAGTAAGTCTACCTCATCGAAAGATACGACAACGTATGTATATGATACAGGGGCAACCAGCAACGGTTATACTTGTTACAAAGCAAACAGTTGTAACAAGGGTTATAGCCAAGCAACGGCAAGCAATGCGTATGGCTTCAGCTGCACGAAGTGCGGAAAGGGAAGCTACAACGCAACGGCAGGATCATCGACTTGCACGCAGTGTTCTGCAGGTACGGCATCTAACGTAGAGGGAGCAACAGAGGCGTCGACATGTACGACATGCCAAGCTGGAACGTATGCTGCTCAAGGTTCAGCCACATGTTCAAATTGCTCTGCAGGATATTACTCCGGAGAGAAATCCGGCAGTTGTTCTAAGTGCGGAAAGGGAACCTATTCTCTGGCTGGCTCAGCAACCTGCTCGAACTGTGCGGCAGGAACAGCATCTAATGTAGAAGGAGCCACCTCGGCAGATACGTGTAAGACTTGCATAGCCGGAACGTATGCGGTCAAAGGTTCTGCAACCTGCAGTAATTGTCCGACCGGACAATACTCGACAGCCGGAGCCGGAAGCTGTACCAAGTGCTTAGCCGGAAATTACAATGATGTTACGGGAGCAGGTGTATGTAAAGTATGTCCAACAGGTTCTTATTCATCAGAAGGTTCTGCAACATGCACACAATGCACAGCCGGAACATACAATGATAAGACCGGACAAAGTTCATCATCAGCTTGTAAGAGTTGTTCAGCCGGATATTATTCAGCGGCAGGAGCAGACCACTGTATTAAGTGTGTAGCAGGAAGATATTCATCGGCAGGAGCCGGAGAATGCTCTACATGTCCGGCCGGAACGTATTCTACGGAAGGTTCTGCAAGTTGTCAGAAGTGTGCAGCCGGAACATATTCTTCCGCTAAGTCAGGCAGTTGCTCTACCTGTGAAGCAGATACATATTCATCGGAAGGAGCGGCAAGCTGTACTGCTTGCGGCACGGATAAGTGGTCTAACGCAGGAGCAAGTTCATGTACGTCATGCACGACCACTTATGCTGAAAGCGATTTGTGGTATGTATCGACCAAGAAACCGAGCGGATGCTACATCAGAGCCGGCGGAACGGATAGCGTAATCTGCGGCGGCAAGACTTATTATAAATATAAGTTAGTTGCCAGTGGTTGCGTAACAGCAAGCAATCGTACAAGTTGCTACAAATATACGGCTGTTACAGGAGCAGATGGTGTGACTTATTACTATAATCCTCAGATTATGGCAACCGGTGCTACGACAAAGAAACCGGCAGTAACGAATAGTGACTGTCATACGTTCAGTAGTGGTAATCCATCGGCGAATAATGGAACGAGCACGACTTGCTACTGGAACGACGTAAATGTTACTTCCAGCAAGCCTTCTACAAGCAAGACGGAAAGCAATGCAGATTCCGATACTTGTACAGACAGCACGTCTTGCACTTACACAGCTGATTGTACGGACAGCACAAGCTGCACATACACGTCAGATTGTAACTGTAATGGAAGCAAGACTTACAGCGGAACCAAGTATAGAGCAGGAAAGAAGACTTACACCGGAACCAAGTATAGAAGCGGAACTAAGTATAGAAACGTTAACTATACCCGTGATCCGCAGTGTAAGAGCGATGGTACAGGTTGGACCGAACCGGCGTGGACTATTTCCAGCTATGGCGGCTGGGGTGGTTGTAACGGCTCCGGTAACTACGGAGATTGCATAGACGGCTCATTTGGCAGCTGTGTAAGCTCAGCTAGTTACGGAGACTGTAAAGATGGTAGCTGGGGAACTTGCTCAAGCAATGGCTGCGGCAGCAATCAATACTGCGATAATAAGACTTGCACGAACTGTCCGAGCTACACTGCATACAATGCCAGCACCTGCTATACTACCAAAAATGGTAGTCCGGATGTATGCAATAACCAGAACTACAAGTACACCTGCACCAGCTCGCAAACCTGTTGTAGCGGTACCTGTAAGAACAATACCGGAAGTTGTACTGCTACATCGCAAGCATGCACACCTACGGGCACAACATGTTCGGGAACTCAGAGCAGAACTGCATCTTATACAGCATGTGGCGGATGTAGTTATGGTACTTGGGGAACGTGTAACTACACTGCACCGACTTGTCCTTCCGGAACATACGACAGCAATACTGACAGCTGCTACACTTATACCTATCACTCGACGTTGTGTAACGGTACTAAGTGTTATACCAGAGCTGCCAAGTCTTGCAGTGATTTAGGATATTCTGCTTGCACGGCAACATCTTGTTCGAGCAGCAATACTTCTACATACAAGACTTGCAGCACAAAAACGGTTTGCAATATGAGTTGTCCGGTTACCAGTTCGCACAACTGTAATTGTACGACAACAAGTGCAGCAACAACTGTTTACTACGATACCAGCACAACTCCGAATAGAAATAATTGTACGGCAGGTTACAATGATCCTGGTACATGTGGATATGATGACAGTTGTACGAGTTGTGCCGACGGTACTTCTTGGAGAAGTTGGGATGGTGTATACTGTAAAGATTGCAGCACTTCGACCTATCCGTTGAGAAGTTGTCCGGCTAGTGGCAGTTGCTCAAGCTGTAGGGATGGTACAAATGCCAATACTTACCACTACAAACTCGACAGTTGTAATGGCAATTATATCAAGAGCGGTAATACCTGCGTAGAAGACGACTCATGCACGCCAAGTTATTATGATGCTGCTTCTTATAGGTACTGTAGAATTACTGATGACGGTCCGACATCAGGCTCATGTACTCTGGGTAACCGAAATTACTATAGTGGAAGTCAGTCTGGATATAAGGTATATCCAACATCGGTAAAATCCGGTAATTTATCTGGTATAGGATATGTCATAATGTTTCAAGCAGAAAAGTGGTGGAGTGCCCAAAGTTTATGTAGTGCTGTCGGTGGAAGCCTGTTGACCAAGGCACAAGCACAAAATAATGCAGATTCACTGAAAAACTTTATAGGTCAGTCGTATGACGCAGTGTGGTTACCCGATTCATATATTTCGGGTTTGGGTGATAAAACTTGTGAGGCTGCTGTATTCACCTATCAAGGAAAAATAGGCCGTAAAAATCGTAGTGATGACGCAATGATTTTATGTGTAATGTAGTAAAAGAGTTTTATTAATGGAGAGCTCGGAGCTGTGAGGAATAGGAACCTTTCTCAAAAATCCTAAGTAGATTTACAATTTTACGCAAATTATTATGAAAAAAACAGCTCCGAACTCTTCGCCTTAACAACAAGAAAGGAGAAAAACAGGAAAAGTTATATAAAACATAGTTTTTATTAGATGATTTATATACACAATAAAAAGCGGGGTGGCTTTATCCCCGCTTTTTTGTATATACAGTCATTGCTTTTCCGGCACGGTGTTTTTTTTTAAAGTCATCCCTTTTGCGGTGCGGCGCATCCGCAAATCAATGGATCTGACCTTCCAACGCGTAAGCGTTGCTTCTTTATTATTTAATCAGAGGATAACTTTATTGTTATTTACAGAATCAACCTCTTGACCTTACTCTCGTTAGAAGAAGTGACGTTTATTGCTCTTTTTCATAACAGTCTTACGATAGACAATCTTTCATATTATAAACCGATAAATCATCAAAAACTATATCCTAAATTGAACAAGTAATAAATATTTTTCTTTTGTTCAAGAGGAAGATTTACCGAAGCTTCTATCGAAAATTGTTTATAATCATAGATTGTCTTAAAATTAATTAATCCAAAATTACGTTGAAAACGATTGCTCACGATATCATAATAGTCGGACATATTATTGATAGTTGCATCTGAACGATATTTATCACCTAATTCATGGAAATACTTTCCTCCGGTTATTAATGATAAAGAGCTGTGATTATTAAGAGCAAATTTCTTTTTAATGTCCATGCCTAAGGATACTAAAGAAGATAAGGTATTTTTGCTCTTTATTTTCAAACCGTCATTGCTTTCTTTTATGTCATCGTTGTATAGTCCGGTAAAATTAAAACCGGCATTAGGCTCAATGGAAAGGTACCCTATATCTATATTTTGACGCAAGTTTGAATCAAATCCGTAATAAAATTCTTTGGTGTTTGCTTTATAAATGTTGTTTACGGCGTTACGTCGATAATGACCGCGGGCAAAACCGGCTTTAGGTTTAAACAGTGCTGAAACGTTATTATTATTGAAAATAACCGGAATGCCAATCTCAAGCATATTATTATAACGAGTAGAATCATCATCATAATCACTTTCCATGCGAGTGGCACTCAGAGAGAAACCAGCACGGAGATTGGTTGTTAGACGTTTATCTGTATAGCCATACACTGAAATAATATCATCTTTATATCCGCTGACTTCATGTTTGCCGTCAACATCATTTCTGTAAGCCATAACACTTACTTTATGACGGATGTTTTCGTTCAAATCAGTCAACAAATCTTCATTGAGTTCGTTGTTTACGATTCTCTCGGCATCAAAACTTTGCTTTGTTATATTCGGTATAATGTTAAATCCGAGGTCTGTTTTTGTATAATTGCTTATTTGTGAACCACTTGTTGAAAATGCAGAGGCCGTAATTAAATTTTCTTGTTTAAGCGAGGATGAATCATTACTGAAAGTTATAGTTTTATACTTATTTTCAGATGAAAGAAGTAAGGAACTGACGCTTGATGTGGAAGCATTGATACTTTCATATACAACCTCACCATTTATACAATGCGGTTCACACGTTCCGCTATATTTAACTTGGGCGCTTCCCGCTTCTATGGTAGTGTTATCGGTATAAGTTATTTTTTTAACCGTGCCCTCTTGTTCCTCTTTTTTATTTAATTCATAGTTTTTAACAACATAAATTTCATACCCTGAATCAACGGAAATATTACCGTTATTTATGATTTTTACTTCTTTTTCAACGGAAGAAACAATAACATGAATTCCATTACCATTGCTCGTTATTGTAATATCTCCGCTGTTTGTTATGTTTTCAGGATCAGTTGCATAAATTCCATTTCCGTTTGTGGCATGTATATTGCCGATATTAGTCGCTTTTCTTACACCACTGACGGCATTAAAATTAGTTGATAAAATAGTGCAATCTTTTTCGTTTATAAATTCTATATTATTTCCTCCAACGGCAATACCATTTACAATGTCTATATTTCCCCTATTTTTAACTAACGCACTTTTAGAGTATATACCATAACCGGAATCTTCCGCCGATGAATATATTTTTATGTTTCCTTTGTTTACAATTTCTCCTTGCGGAACATAAGAAGTATCTTCAGTTTCAAAATTACTGTATATACCAAAACTGTTTGAAACAGGTTTTTCTTGTGTTCCTATATTTATAGAAGCGTCTTCGTAGTTCGTTACATATATGTCATTTTCAACATATATACCATAAGCATTATCTCCATATACATTCACTTTGTTTCTGTTCGATACATAGTTTGCTTTGTCATCACTGTTATCTGGAGCTGTACTATATATGGCAATTCCCTTTTCTTTTGTGTAAAGATTTATATTTCCGCTATTTGTTATATTATGCCAAGAGTTACCATCAGCATAAATTCCGTAGCTGTATTCAATAAAGTTTGTTTCAGAACCTATATTAATGTCTGAGGTATTAATAATTGTTGAGCTACCGGTATTTCCGGTTGTATAAATGCCGATGCTGTATTCGCTGTTTATGTTTATATTACCAGTGTTTCGAATATTTGTAAAATCTTTGGAATAAATACCGAGAGAATATTCTTTATTGGTTGAAATAGTTCCGGCATTTATAACACTTGCGTTTTCTGTAGAAGAACTGGCCATTGCGGCTGAAAATATAGAATTTGTATTAATGGTTCCATTATTGGTAATATTTGCATTACTTATAGAATTTTGACCTAAATACATACCTATAACATTTGTGGCATTATTATACGAACTGTCGTCAATGTTTATTATACCATTGTTATAAGCCTTTCCCTGAGTTTTTTCGTTGTTTTCATTTTTTTCTACATACATGGCAGCTATGAAAGAAGAACCTTTTATATTGATTGTGGAATCTTTGTCATTGTAGATTTTTTCCGTTGTTGATGAAGTTGTTGCGGAAGATTCCTCAAGAATAGTTTTTCCACTGGTACTAATAACCGAATTCCCTATAGATATTGAAAAATTACTAAAAGGATTATCTTTTGTGCCTTTTGAAGATGCCGAGCCTGATGTATTAGCATAATAGTTAATGATCTTAGAATTATGCGCTTCACTGTATGCACCGCCGAAAACATAAGAATCAGTGGCGCTTTCAAAAATATTAATTGTTCCTTTGTTGTAAATTGTTGTTCCGCCGGCAAAGTCATTTTGCATTGCTATGGAATCATGAGAATAAATGTTTATGGTTACCGTATTTTCCATGGTTGCTTCTTTTGTTTTTCCATAACCATACATTGCTATGTTTTTTTGATATTGAGTGGTAGTTTCCGGTTTACCCAAGACTATTGTTCCGGTGTTTTTTAAGTTTCCGCCGTTAAAAGAGGCAACTCCAAAACTGTTGCTAGCCTGTATAGATATATTACCCGAATTAAAAAGATTTTGATTCAAATCTGTATATAATTCTGATACGCTTCCATCACCTTCAACAGAAATCATTCCGTAATTTTTGCGAGGATTTCCGGCCGATGTTTTTATATTTATATTTCCTGTTTCAGAGTTATACAGATTTCCCCCATGAGCTGATTGCATTCCCGCTGAAACATCGTATGCATTGGCATCAGAAGAATATTCCTCTAAATTTAAATTAATATTATTCAAATTATATGCAGAAGTATTAGCGTCTGCACGCATACCGACGATTCCTCCGGTTCCTTTGCGTAGCTGCAAATTATCATCCGGACTGTAATTTCCGGTATAACTGATATTAATTTCACCAAAATTGCGTAAAATCACATTTTCAGCGCGGTTTATATTTTTAGAACCGTTCATAAATCCATCATCTAAAAAGCTTCCCATTCCAATCATAGAAACTTTAACGGTATTTTGAGAAGCTCCTGCATCTCCGGCGCTTAAATAAATTTTTCCGGAAGATTCGTTTAGTAAATTAATGGTGTTTTTATTCAAATCTTTTCCGGCATTTACAATCATTGCTTCCATTCCGACAAGAGATCCGGTAGCTGCAGAAGATTTAACATCATCTTGCCCGGCATTCGGATCAATAAGTCCACCGGTATCCTGAGAAATATTTTCTGAAACAGATTTGATAGCCGTTCCTTTAATGTCCCCAAAATTTTGCAAAACAGAATTACTGTCGGCATACATACCTATTAAAGTGTTTGAAGCTTCAGATCCGGAAAAGTTTAAAGCAATCCCATTATTTGTTTGAGAACCCGTATTATCGATAATTCCCCGACCATAATTTGTTGCCGTAGAAGTTTCACTGGCTATCATACCGATACTGGCGTTACTGCTGTCTATATTAATGTATCCGAAATTATTAACTTGAGCTTTTTTGGCAGCACTCATACCGACTGCACCGGTTCCTATTTGTATAATTGTATCTGCTTTATTTGTATATTTTCCGCTGTTTTCAGCTTTAAGCGCAACATCAAGATACTCGGTGTTTTTCAAAACATTTGAGTTTAATTTTATGGTTGCAATTTCTTCTGTTTTGGAATTAGTTATATCCATAAACGAAGAATTCTCACCGGAACTCTCAGAAACTGATTTATGAATTGTTCCTTTAGTTCCTGCAATTGCTCCTAAACTACTAAATTCTTCGGTATCTTCTCCTCCGCTGCTGCTTTCGTCTTTGTTTTTGCTTCCGCCGCCTCCACCACCGCCTAGTGCCAGAGCTAACCCGCCGCCGATTAAAGCAGCACCACCAACCCACCACCAAATTTTAGGAGAAATACTATATTCTTCTTTACCGATCGTACTATAAGCAGCGCGCGGTGTAGATGTGACCGGAACAGCTCGAGATGTGGATATAAAGTTTTCATAATCTTCAATATACTGTGTGCAAGGGTGTCTTGGATTAGCACCTGCGGCACGAAAAGCATTATAAGTATACGAATCGTGTCTGCGTGCTGCAACACAAAGTCCGGTATCGCCATCTGAATTCATAACGTCAATGTTGAGGCCTCGATTAATTGAAGAGCGCAAAGCTTCTACCCGTCCGCTTTGTGCCAATGCATACATTTCTTCAAACGATTCCGGTGTCAATCTGTATCCATAAGCATCGGCAGACCTCGGAAGATTTGCTAAAGTAAATGAGATAACGGTTGTTATACAAACAGTTTTTTTAAAGATTGCGCTCTTAAGCATTGTAAAACCCTTTCTATACAGTAATACATTGCTATCATAAATATTAAATTTTAAGTTTTGGTAAAGATTGAAAGTAAAAGCCCTGTTTTTGTTGTAAACAGGGCTCATAATTAGTTGGTATTTTTTTGAATACTTATTTTTTTGAATTTTTGTTTTTCTACAGGTGTTTTGGGAATAGATACATTTAAAACTCCGTTGGTATAATGCGCAACGGCGTTGTCATAATCCAAATCCCACGGTAACGGGATGGTTCTTTTGAATGCTCCGTATGAAATTTCCGAAAAATAAGCATCTTTATCTTCAGATTCACAAGAATTTTTCTTTTCACCGCAAACGGACAAATATCCGTCGGAAGAAATTTGCAAATCCAAATTATTTTCATCAATTCCCGGTAATTCAGCGGTAATATTAACAGATTCTTTAGTTTCAACAACCTGAATCCGAGGCTCCCATTCACCTAAAGAAGAACTTTCCGCTGATGAGTTAGAGCTATCTAAATAATTCCACAAATAATTCATCAAATGGGTAAATTCGGAACTACGACTAATTGTAGGCATTTCCGAACCATGATTACGAGCAGAAGAATATGTGCAAATATTTTTCATATTCTTCTCCTATTTGCTTACTTTAGTATCACTTATTTCAATTTCTTCTTCATATTCGGAGCAAGAGTTGGAAGAGCATCCGCATCCGCCTTTTTTGTCGGTAGATTGTTTATCAGCTTCTTCAAAAAATTTATTTTTTGCTTTCATTATATTTTCTCCTATTGTTGTTAAATCAAGGCAAAAACAAAATGTTTTTACACCACGGAGATATAAATATGAATTCATTAAATAAAAGCTGAACATTAGGACAATGTGTCCTAAAAGTTAATTGGTTTTTGTTTCGTGATAATCCTTTTCGGTATTAACGTTCCAGATGGCCTGCTTGTTGGTATCTGAGCCCAGAATATGATTTACGGCTGCAAAGGCGGTGGCCATTGAATGGTCCATATTGTTATAGCGGTGTTGACCATTACGTCCGATACAATATAAATTATTAAAAGAGTTGAGCCATTCTATGAGTTTATCAATATCCTTATACGTGTCAAAATAAGCAGGATATGCTTTTTTCATTTTTTCAACGTGGGCATCTTCTACTTGTTCTGCAGATATAACTTTCATTTTTATCAGTTCGGACGTAGCAAATTTTTGCCATTCTTCATCGGTCATATTCCAATATTTATCACCCTCTTTACAAAAATATTCCAAGCCTATCCATAATTTTTCTTCCGGTTTTGCAACCATATACTGTGACCAGTTATTAAAAATTTGGATTCTTCCTAATTTCACGGAGGTATCCTGAACATAAATCCAACAATCGGGGATAATATCATTTAGGGTCTTCAACTTGGTCTTATTTTGTAAATTAAGTCCGGAAAGCAATAAACCGACAGTTACAAAATCGCGATAAGGCAACCCGGCAGCAATATCGGCAACTTCTTGCGGAACCTTTTTAACACCAGCTACTAAATCTTTAAGTGGCATTGAAGATACAATAATATCCGCAGTTTCTTTAATTTTTGAACCATCTTTCAAATAAGTAACACCGGACACAATATCATTATCTGTTTCAAGGGAAATGACTTTTGCATTTTTTATAATTTTTCCGCCCATTTCTTCAATTTTTTCTGCCGCTACTTCCCATAATTGTCCCGGACCATATTTAGGATAACTGAATTCTTCAATCAGAGAAGTTTCAACTTTTTGATTTTTAATAGGTAAAATTTTGCCGAATATGTCTTTTAAAATTGCTACAACAGATAGTCCTTTGACCCTTTGAGCCCCCCAATCAGCAGAAATATCACGAGGATGTCTTCCCCATAGCTTTTCGGTGTATCCTTCAAAAAACATAGAGTATAATTTGTGTCCGAAGCGATTTATATAAAAGTTTTCCAGGGAATTTTCAGGAAGTTTGCAAATAGCTGACCATAAATAACTGAAACCGGCAACGGCGGTGGTAAAAAAACCCATATTCATAATAGTATTAAAATTCATTTTTATAGGGTAATCAAAAAATTTGTGTTTATAAAATATACGTGAAATACGTCGGCGATTTAGCATAACCACATCATCGGTTTCCGGATTTGGACCTTTATTGTTAAGAGAAACATTTCGTCCGGTAAGAATATCATCAAAAGAAGGCTTGCCTTGCATAGGCATAATGTTATTCCACCACTTTACTACATTTTCATCTTTGGAAAAGAAACGATGACCGCCGATATCCATACGATTGCCTTTATATTGTATGGTGCGAGAAATACCTCCTATCTCACTACTCTCTTCCAAAACGACTACGCTGTAATTTTTAGAACGTTTTAAAAGTTCATAAGCAGCTGTAATTCCAGCAGGACCAGCTCCGATAACAATAACCTTTTTCATATTCCCCTCTCCTTTTGTCGCAATCATAAAATAATTGAGGTTAAAAAGCAATTAAAATAAGTCTCTTGTTTTTTTGAAAAAAAATATCTAAATTAGTATAAGGAGAGATGTATGAAAAAATACTTTTGTTTTCATTGTCAAAAAGATATAGAACCATATTCGTTTTGGAAATGGCGCTTTTGCCCACATTGTAAACACTTGATAACAGATAATGGCGAGGGATTTTACATGATATGTGACAAATGCGGGGCGAATCTTCCGTCTGATGCAAAGCGTTGTTTAAAATGCGGTCAGGGGTTTTGGGGCGAAAAAGATATAGATGTATATGCTCCAAAATCATTTTTATTTAATAATGATTGGTTTAGTATAATAATCGGTGCAATAGCATTATTCTTTTTTATCATTATAGGCTTGGGCGTTTTATATGTTTCGTTTTATATGATAATATTTTTGATATTAATAGGAGCTATTACATTTTTATTTAACTTGTTGCGTGGTAAATTTTAGCAAATAGCAAAAAGGTCGCATAAATGCGACCTTTTTTAACAAAAAAATAAACACTTACTTAGCTTCTATCTTTTTGCCTTCTAAATCAAATTTTTCAATTTTTGCATTATCATTCAGATCTTTAACAACTTCGGCAACTGCCTGTTGAGAAAGACTCATTTTTATCTGATTTTCAATAGCTTCTAATGGCTGAGGTTTGGTATCTCTGACATCTTCAACCAAAATTACATGATAACCAAATTGAGTTTTAACCGGTTCTTTAGAATAAGTGTTAGGTTCCATAGCCATAGCTGCTTTGGAAAATTCCGGAACCATAACATCAGCAGTAAAATAACCTAAATCCGCTTGGTCTTTTGAGTATTTTTTAGCCAAGTCATCAAAAGAAGCTTTTTTACTATCTAATTGAGCAATAATATCTTTTGCCAATTTTTCATCATCAACTAAAATGTGTTTAGCTTTAATTTCTTTTTCCGGTTTGAATTTAGTCAAATATTCATCGTATACTTCTTTCACTTTTGTATCGGTAACTTTTGCTTCAACTTGCTTTTCAAGATAAACTTGGCGAGCAACTTCATCTTGTAAGTCTGCCAATTGTTTTTGATATTCAGGAGTAGCTTGAATATTTGCTTTGGTTGCTGCTTGTAAGGCCAATTTACTATTAACCATAATATCTAAAGCTTGTGTATAAAAATCTTCAAAAGAGGCTTGAGCCTTAATTTGCGGATTTTGTTCATAAGCCTCTTTCATTTCGGCAACAGTAATTTTTTCACCATTAACCACGGCGGCAATTCCATTATTTTTTTCGGCATAAACTTTATAAGTAAAGGCACCGGCGACCAAAACAATAACAACGGCCGTTACGGCAAATATATATTTTTTCTGCATAAAATTTTTCTCCCTAAAATGAACAAATCGTGCATATCATATCTTTTTTATTTTAAATTTCAACATAAGTTTATAACTTTTGCTCAAAGTATTGACTTTAATGTTTATTCAAACTAATTATTATAAAATGTAATAAAATAGGAAACACAAATGTTAGGACAAATAGCAAGAAAAATTTTTGGCAGCGCCAATGATCGTTTTGTAAAAAAACAATATAAAATAGTTAATCAAATCAATGCATTAGAACCGGATTTTATAAAACTTTCCGATGATGAACTCAAAGCAAAGACCGAAGAATTTCGCAGTCGCTTAAAAAACGGCGAAACGCTTGATGATATATTGCCTGAGGCTTTTGCAACCGTAAGAGAAGCGGCGAAACGCGTTATGGGACAGCGCCACTATGATGTGCAGTTAATCGGCGGTATAGTATTGCATAAAGGCATGATTGCAGAGATGAAAACCGGTGAAGGCAAAACATTGGTTGCAACGTTAGCAGCGTATTTGAATGCAATCGAAGGAAAAGGTGTTCATATTGTTACGGTTAATGATTACTTGGCAAAACGTGATGCCGAATGGATGGGACAAATTTATCGTTTTTTAGGTCTGACTGTTGATTATATAGTTCATGGTAAAAACGATAACGAGCGTCGCATGGCTTATGCTTGTGATATTGTTTACGGAACTAATAACGAGCTCGGATTTGACTATTTGCGAGACAATATGAAGTTTAGCCTTTATGAAAGAGTCCAAAGAGATTTTAATTTTGCGATTGTTGATGAAGTGGATTCCATTTTGATTGATGAGGCCAGAACTCCATTGATTATTTCAGGTGAAGCAGAGGATTCGTCGGCAACTTATATAACTGTTTCAAAACTTATTCCTAATTTAAATGAAACCGATTATGAAAAAGATGAAAAACAAAAAAATATTACCTTAACCGAGTCCGGCATGGAGCATATGGAACATCTTTTGAGAGATGCCGGGTTAATAAAAGACGGTTCATTATACGATATAGGTAATGTTAATTTGGTTCAACATGTAAACAATGCTTTGCGTGCTCACAAAATGTTTCAACGTGATGTGGATTACATTGTAAAAGACGGGAAAGTCGTAATTGTTGATGAGTTTACCGGACGTATTATGGAAGGTCGTCGTTTCAGTGACGGACTGCATCAGGCTTTAGAAGCTAAAGAGGGGGTGGAAATTCAATCTGAAAATCAGACTCTTGCCTCAATTACGTTCCAAAACTACTTCCGCCTTTATCCAAAATTGGCTGGTATGACCGGAACAGCAATGACTGAAGAAAACGAATTTTGCGACATATATAATTTAGTATGTGTCGAGATTCCAACTAATAAGCCGGTAAAAAGAGAAGATTTACAAGATGAAATTTATCGCACAGCTGCAGAAAAATACAGAGCCATAATTAATACCATAATAGAAAGCCATAAAAGAGGACAGCCGGTATTGGTAGGCACAACCTCGGTAGAAAAATCAGAAATTGTTGCCGAACTTTTACATCAGGCAGCTCCTGATTTGGATTTTGAAGTGCTTAATGCCCGCCATCACGAACGCGAAGCTGCAATAGTAGCTCAAGCCGGAGTTTCAGGAGCTATAACTATTGCTACCAATATGGCTGGACGCGGGACTGATATTCAGCTTGGTGGTAACCCTGACATGAAATTGAAAGAACAATTAACCGGAGAAGAAACTCCAGAACAAGTTGAGCAAATGCGAAAACAAATAGAAGCAGAAGTTGCGTCGGATAAAGAAAAAGTTCTAGCAGCCGGAGGCTTATATATTGTAGGTACCGAACGTCACGAAAGTCGCCGTATCGATAATCAATTACGCGGTCGTTCCGGACGTCAGGGAGATCCGGGAACATCTAAATTTTTCCTTTCTATGGAAGATGATTTGATGCGTATTTTCGGTTCTGAAAAGATGTCAAATGTGTTACAGCGTTTGGGATTGCCGGAAGGAGAAGCTTTGGTTCATCCTTGGATAAGTAAAGCACTGGAGAAGGCACAGAAAAAAGTTGAAGAACGTAACTTTGATATTCGTAAAGACTTGCTTAAATATGACAATGTTATGAATGAACAGCGTAAAATTATATATGCCGAACGTCGCGATATTATGGAGCAAGAAGATGTTTCTGATACCATAAAAGAAATGAGAGATGAATATTTGGGAGCGATAATAAACGCTCACATTCCTTACGGTACACCGCCGGAAGAATGGAATAAGAGCGGATTAAAACAAGATATTTTGGCAGCTACTTCTTTCAGCATGCCGATAGAAAATTGGTGCAATGATCCAGAAATAGACAGCGAAAAGATGAAAGACATCATATTGAGCGAGGTTGATAGTCGTTTGGCAGAGCGTGAACAAACGTTACCTGCTGATGCTGTTAAAATGGTGCAAAAAAGTATTTTATTGCAAGTTTTAGATCAACTGTGGAAGGAGCATATTGCTTCTTTGGATTTAATGCGTCATACGATTGTTTTACGCGCGTATGGTCAAAAAGATCCGTTGAATGAATATAAAAAAGAAGCATTTAATATGTTTTCCAATCTATTAAATACTTTAAAAGAGCGAGTTTCCGTGGTTATCTGTCATACGGTTATTCAAACCGATTCGCAGCAACGAATGGAACAGGCTATGGAAAAAGAGCAAAATCGTAAAATGTCGGCTGTTCACGACGGAGCTGTTATTAGCGAAGAGCCTTTAGAAAAACTAGATAAAAAAGTGTTTGCCGGAGTTGGTAGAAATGATCCTTGTCCTTGCGGAAGCGGCAAAAAGTTTAAGCATTGTCACGGGCGAATAGCCGTCTAGGAGGTTATTATGTATAATAAATATAAAGAGCCTGAAACATTTTGGGAAAAGTTTGAAGAGTTTTATAATTATAATAGAAAGCGCCTGAAGAGACTCTTTATATTTATTGCGTTTTGTTTTTTTTTCATAATTGGTTTCAAAATTGTCAATCTAGCGACATATAACTATAAACTCAATAAAGATGTAAATGCGGCAATTAGCGAAATAACATCTATGATAAGAAATATTCGGGTATTGTATGCCACACACGGTCAAGATGTAAGTAATATATCAGAATTGTTAGTGCAATCCGGTGCTGCTACTCAAGCCTCGGTAGGAGATGCCGGTATAAAAAATATTTTAGGCGGTAATATAGTAATAATATCTAAGATTCGAAAAAATATAAAACCGACAGAAAGTGAGAAATCATCTTTTGTGTTGGCATATCAAGGTCTTTCGCACGGAGTTTGTGTAAAGTTAGCTGGTTTGGATTGGGGAAATTCTCAGAGCGGTCTTATGGCGGAAGCTGTTGGTTATGTTGATAAAGATGGGAATGATACGGCAATTTCTGATATTGAAAATTTTGAAGGTAAAGAAGTCGCGGTTGTTGGTAAAGATGGTAACGTCAGATACACCGAAATAAAGAAACGTAAATTATATACTGTAGCAAGGCCTGATGATACCTTAACTCAATATCCTATACCTGAAAATGCAGCAATTTTGGGTTGTGCTTGTGGAAAAATGAATGTATGTTCGTTCGTTTTGCGTTATTCAATCTTTCCTGAACGTTGATTTTTATACTATAAAATTCCTCTATATAAAAAGTTCACAAAAAGTTCACATTTCTTTTTAAAAAAGTATGCTACTATTAGAGTGTATATAAACATCTAATAGGAGGATACTATGTTTTATGCATATAAAACCCCCTTTGTTAAAACGTTCTTTCGACGGTTCGTCAGAGAGGTGACTGTCTGTACATTATTATGTGCAGCGGTTTTGTTTTCAACGAAGGATGCATTTGCGAAAGTTTGCTTTCTGCCGGGCGGACGATGTTCCGGCGACACAATGGCAAACGGAATAAAAGCAGTCCAAGGTAATCAATGCCTAGGCTACACATTAACACAAATCAAATGTAAAAATCAAGCATGTGAAGCAGGGTGGAAGTGCGAATCGTGTACGAATGCGCAAGGCACCTATTATAAGTGTGAAGAATGGCCGACACCGGAAGGCTTTGAAAAAGGCCTGTATGAATGTAAAACTCCGTGTCAGGCATATACCCACAGTGGTTTCACAGGTAATTTGGTAAACGGGAATTGCACAGCGATATCCGGTTATAGCACGAATAAGCCGGAGGAGTGCACAACGTTTACAACGCCTGATTATATCTATGGAATAAGAGTCAGTGAAAACACGATGACCGATTTACATAGTAAGGATAAATCAGCGTATACATGTTATTATAATGTTGTTGAACTGGGAGATGGCACATTTGTGCGTAAAAAGCCGGATAGTTGTATGACATATGATATCAAGACGGATTCGTATGATAAATTATGTTATGCGCATGCGGAATCAAT
>JAFUXW010000023.1 GCA_017477035.1 Alphaproteobacteria bacterium
TCCGGCTTCGCTTACTAAGCTGATGACTTTATATATTACTTTTAATGCCTTGGAAAACGGACGCTTGAAATTAAGTGATAAATTGAAAGTTTCTAAAGTTGCCGCTGGTCGTTCGCCGTCAAAATTGGGGGTAAGAGCCGGAGAAACAATCAGTGTTGATGATGCTATCAAGGCGGTAATTGTTAAATCTGCTAACGATTGTGCTACCGTATTGGCTGAACATTTTTCGAAGTCTGAAGCAGAATTTGCCGTTTTAATGACTAAAACTGCCAGAAAATTGGGAATGAATCATACGGTATTTAAGAATGCCTCCGGACTGCCTAACTCTCAACAAAAGACAACCGCTCGTGATATGTCTAAGTTAGCAATGGCAGTATACCATCATTTTCCGCAGTATTACAAAAGATTTTCTATGAAAAGTTTTAAATATAAAGGACAAACAATAGTCGGTCATAATCATTTACTGGATACCTTTTCGGGGGCCGATGGTATGAAAACCGGCTATACAGCAGCATCCGGATATAATATTGTTACTTCGGCAAAACGTAACGGTAAAAGAGTTATTGCCGTAACTATGGGGCATAAGTATTTGGGAGAACGTGATAAAAAGGTTGCATTGATGATGGATAAAGGGTTAATTGAACTCAAAAAATCCAATAATGTTGATGTGGCAAATTTGCGAGAAGCAATTGATGGTAAACAAAGAACTGTTGCGTATGCAAAAAATGATATAAAACCCGCAGTTAAAACAAAAAATATGGCAACTGCTTCGGTAAGTATGAAATCGAAAACATTGTCGACAAAAAGTGTCTCTAATGGTAAGTACGCTTTACAGGTCGGGGCTTTTTCCGATTATAAACGAGCAAAAAATTATGCTTTAAGTGTTAAAAATAATTTAGCAAAAAAATATGCGGTATATAGTATAAAAGTTGAAAAGGTGCAAACCGGTTCTGGAACAATGTATCGCTCTAAAGTTGTCGGTATGGCTAAAAGTACAGCTAATCAGATTTGCACTAATCTGAAGCGCCAAAAGAAAAATTGTTTGGTTGTTGCCGATAGCGGCTCTTTGAATTTGGCGCAGAAATAATGGCAGAAACTCCGGTTATCGTAATCAGCAGTTCTGAAAAAGACGTTGGCAAAACCACAATTGGAATTAATTTGTCAGCAGCTTTGTGGTCTGACAGATATGATATAAAGTTATTTGCACCGGCAAATTCTACTGTGGATGAATTTATGAGCAAAAGACTTTTAATGTGCTCTCAGTGTAAAATAAATATGCCGATGCCTCAGATAATAACTTCACTGAAAGAAAATTATAATGACAAATCAATCATAGTGGCAATTATCCCAAGTTCGGAAAATGAAAGATACTCCGAAATATTTTTTAAAGCTCATACATTAATTTCTTTGGTATGCGAAAAGAAAGATTTAAATTGGTCTTTCAGTCATCCATATATTAATCTTATTTGGCAAACGAAAAAAAATGCGGCAGCCAGAGGAGTAAAACAATTCAACTGGATTGTGGTGCAAAATAAGTATGTTAACGAAAATAACTATTTGAATGAAGACTTGCAAAATATGAGTAAACAATTTGGCTTCAGAATCGCTGAGCCTTTACATTATCGTAATGCGTATAAATATATCGAAAACGGTTATTGCACAGCGGATATGGTTAATTACAAACAAATATTTAAAATGTCTATGGATGATGTTTATACTAGACGCGAAATTTTAAATCTTACCGACGATTTGTGGAAACATAAATAAATGTGGCAAACAAAATAAAAACACTTTACCTCGAAATCTTTTTAATGTTACATATATACATAGTTGTCTTATTTTAAGAAAGGGTATGCTCATGATAAAAACAGTTCAAACCAAACCATATACCGACCAAAAAATGGGAACGGCCGGTTTACGTCGTAAATCTAAAGTGGCGTCACAGGAAAATTATGTTGAAAATTTTGTGCAAAGTATTTTTGATGCCATAGGCGGTGTTGAAGGACAAACTTTTATTTTAGGCGGAGACGGACGATATTATAATAAAGTGGCAATCCAGAAAATATTAAAAATGGCTGCCGCCAATGGCATGAAGAAAGTAATTGTAGGTCAAAACGGATTTATTTCTACGCCGACTTCTTCAAGAGTGTTGCTTAAAAATAAAGCTGATGGCGGTTTTGTGTTGACAGCTTCGCATAATCCGGGAGGACCGAACGGAGATTTCGGTATTAAATATGCCGTATCTACCGGCGGTCAATGTCCAACATCACTTAGTGATAAGATTTATGCCAACACACTGAATATTAAAGAATATAAGATTTTGGAGACCGCAGATATTGATTTAAGCAAAATCGGAGTTCAAAAACTCGGAGATATGGAAATTGAAGTGATAGATTCGCTTCAAGATTATGTTGATATGATGGAAAATATTTTTGATTTTGAAGCAATTAAACGTCTGTTTAAAAGCGGATTTACCTTCTGTTTTGATGCGATGAATGCGGTTACCGGTCCGTATGCACAAAAGATTTTTGAGGATATTTTGGGAGCGCCGAAAGGATCAGTAGTTAATTATGTTCCGATGGAAGATTTCGGTGGCTTGCACCCTGATCCTAATTTGATTTATGCCAAAGATTTAGTTAATTTGATGTGGTCGGATAAAGCTCCGGATATGGGAGCCGCTAATGACGGCGATGGCGATCGTAATATGATTTTAGGTAAAAAGTTTTTTGTAACGCCAAGTGACAGTTTGGCAATACTTACAGATAATTATAAGCTTATTCCGGCATATAAAGACGGAATATACGGGGTTGCTAAATCAGCAGCTACTTCACGTGCTGTTGGTAGAGTGGCAAAAGCTTTGAATATCGGATATTATGAAGTTCCGACCGGTTGGAAATATTTTTGTAATTTAATGGATAGTAAACGCATCACTTTTTGCGGTGAGGAAAGCTTCGGAACAGGTTCTAATCATATCAGAGAAAAAGACGGCATTTGGGCAATACTGTTTTGGCTCAATATTATCGCCGAAACCGGCAAATCTGTAGAAGAAATAACTCGCGAACACTGGAAAAAATACGGTCGCAGCTATTATATGCGCAATGATTATGAAATTGCCGATGCCGAACTAGCTAATAAATTAATGAATGATTTGGAAGGTCGTTTGCCGTCATTGGAAGGGAAAACTTTCGGAGCTTTTAAAGTTAGTGAGGCAAAACCTTTTATATATGATGATCCGGTTGACGGAAGTTCTACTAAAAACGGTCTTATCGTGTATTTTGAAGATGGCTCAAGAATTGTATACAGGTTGTCGGGAACAGGTTCGAGTGGTGCAACATTGCGTGTATATTTGGAACGTTATGAAACTAAAAGTTTTAATGAAAATGTTGAAAAATACTTGGAACCGTTGGCTGATGTTTCTCGCCAAATCGGTGAAATTACCGAACGCACCGGCAAAACTAAGGCAGATTTGTTAACTTAATAAAGGGTAAGTAAATGCTCGGGGATATAAATAACCATCGTCCTGATCGCCAATTGGAAAGAAATTTGGTGTTCTTGGCTTATGCAATTATGTTTATGTCCTTGAGCGTTTTCGCATTATTTTTATATCCGGAATATTCGCTTTACATTATTATCTCAATGGTGGTGTGGAATGTTATGTGTATTCTCATCACTATCAGGATTTTGAAAGTAAGTGAAAATGCTATCGGCTTTGGCACACTTGCTTCAGAAATAATAAACGATCGCAGCAAATATTGCCGGATAGATAATTCAAAAGGAGAGGCAATTTTAATAAATAAGGCCGCTGTTGATTATTTTAAAAATATTGCAATCTTGACGTTTTTGGAAAAAAATATGCTTGATACTCAAGCAAATAAAATGGATTTTCAAAAACTGTCATCTGCCGTTAGTAAATTGCAGGCAACTTCCGTAATTATATCCGTGAAACCGCAGCAAAACAGTGTGTATGTTTCAGGTGAGTGGTTGAAAGTCAGCGTAAAACCCATTTATTTGAATAAAGCAGATATTTTCGAACACGAATATTCGTTGAACAAAATCCGTAAAGAAGCTTATTTGTATTGGTCGGTGGAAAATATTACTGCCTATAAGAATATGGACGAAGTTTTTCAAAGAGAAATGTCTTCTTTACACCATTTTTTGGATTATCTTCCGGTCGGATTGTATAGCTGCGATGCTGATGGTAAGATAGAATATATCAATAATGCTTTAGCGGAAAATCTCGCAACTGATAAGAATGATGCTATCGGTAAAACAATAGATGATTTTATTGCTTATAAGGCAGAAATGTTACACGGCACAAATGGCGAATATAGTGATAACATAATATTCAAGACAAAAAATGGAGAGCGTGAAGCATTCGTTAAACAAGAAAATATCAGAGA
>JAFUXW010000152.1 GCA_017477035.1 Alphaproteobacteria bacterium
ACTTTTGCACAGATTTTATGCTTTAAAATTCAAATTCCAATCACTGTAACGAGCTGGATCATTTCCCCAATTTTCGCGAACTTTAACGTATAGGAATAAGTGTATTCGTTCTTCTAATAACTCTTCCAATTCTTCTCTGGCACTTTGCCCGATTTTTTTTATCATTGAGCCGTTTTTTCCCAAAATTATAGTTTTCTGACCATCTTTTTCAACATAAATTGTCATTTCTGCCCTTATAGAACCATCTTCTTTATGTTCCCATAATTCCGGTTCTACCGTAAGTACACAAGGAAGTTCCTGTCTTAAATTCAAAAACAATTTTTCGCGAACGACCTCGGCTGCTAAATAGCATAGTGGCATATCAGACATTTGGTCTTCAGGATAAAGCCACGGGCTCTCCGGTAAATTATCGGCTAAATATTGATAAAAATCTGTAATATGGTCACCTGATTGGGCTGAAAACATAAACACGGCATCAAAAGTAAATACATTTTCAAATTCTTCTTTAAGACTTTGCAGTTCTTCTTCTGTCATTAAATCTATTTTATTAAACGCTAATATGGCATGAGCATCTTTTTTTATCAATTCATCAATTATTGCTGAAGTTTCTTCATTCATACCACGTTTTGCATCAACTACCAAAACATTTATATCGGCATCAGAAAAACCATTCCATGCAGAAGCAACCATTGCCCTATCTAACCTACGTTTAGGCACAAAAATACCAGGAGTATCCAGAAAAATAATTTGTGTGTTATCATATATACCGATACCCTTTATTGTTGTTCTTGTGGTTTGCGCCTTAGGTGAAACTATTGAAACCTTTGAACCGACAAAATTATTTGTAATAGTTGATTTTCCGGCATTAGGAGCGCCAATTAACGCTACATATCCACAACGTGTATTAATCATTTCTATTTCCTATTATTTTAAGTAATTCCTCGGCCGCACGCTGTTCTGCCATTTTTTTATTTTTACCCTTTCCATACGCAAAAATTTCACTGTTAAGGGCTACTTTTATAGTGAATATCGGCTCATGCTCACTTCCATCTTTGGCTATGGTTTCATAAACAGGTAGCGGTAATTTTTGAGCATGAAAATATTCTTGTAAACGTGTTTTAAAATCCTTACAGGAATCAGCATCATTTATCATATATTCCCAATTTCTTTCCACAAAAGAGATTGCTTGCTCTATATCAGAATCTATATAAATCGCACCAATAATTGCTTCTCCTATATCACCTAAAACATTTGTGCGTTGTGTAGTTTCTTTATCTTTGGCGATAATATATTCGTCTATATGTAATTTTTTTACAACATCAGCCACTGCTTCGGCACAGACCAACTTTACGTGACGTTGCGCCAACGCACCTTCTCTATCATTTGGAAACCTATTATATAAAAGATGAGCCATAGTCATTCCCAATACTCTATCACCCAAAAACTCCAAACGTTCGTAATTACGATGTTCATTTCCAGTAACACTGCTATGGGTTAACGCTTGTTGCAACAACTTTGTATTTTTGAAATGATATTGCAGAATTTCCTGTAATTTTTGCATTTTTAATGAATACCCGTAAAAAACCTTTTCCAACGAATTGCTTTCAGCCAAGTCCACGGCTTTAATATAGAACCTTTATCATTATGAGAAAAGAAAATAAATTTAGCTTTTCCCACTAAATTTTCTTTTGGCACAAATCCGACGCTGATACGACTATCATCGGAACGATCTCGATTATCCCCCATCACAAAAAATGAATCTTGAGGAACTTCGAACTCTTCCGTATTATCAACAATACGTTCCTTATCTGTTATTTCTATTATTTTGTGTTTAACATTATTAGGTAAAGTTTCCTCGTAAATATGATAGAATTCAGGAATAGACACATATTCATCAACAATATAGCGACCTTCTTCTTTTCTTTCAATTATTTCACCATTTATATAAAGACGACCTTTTTTAACCTGAACTTTATCTCCGGGAAGTCCAATGATACGCTTTATAAAATCGGTATGTGTATTTTGTGGAAATTTAAATACCACAACATCTCCACGTTTGGGTTCGCTATACCAAACTCTTCCCGTAACCAACGGAATACCGGCCGGAAAAGAATAACGTGAATAACCATAGGAATATTTAGTAACAAAAAGATAATCTCCTACTCTTAAAGTCGGATACATGGAACCTGACGGAATACGAAATGGTTCCAACAATAAACTGCGAATTATAAGAGCAATGAATATTGCCCAAAATACAGTTTTTAAATTTTCCATAACTGCACTTTTTTCTTTCTTTTCTGAAACTGAAGTCAGGTTGTTTTTTTCCTGCGTGTCATTTTTTGATTTAACTTTGCTCACAACTATTCCTCATTTTCAAAATCGTTATCGTCATCTTCAATGTAATTATCATCATTATCAATTTCATTTTCTAACAACAAATTATCATCTGCTTCGTTCTTTTTACGGCGACCGCGACGCTTTTTCACAGGATCACGACGTTGCATGGCGCTGATAACATATTGACCGCTAACCTTATACAAATCTTTAAGATGATTGTTATACATATGGTCGCCATCTTCAATCATTGCAAAATCTATTTCCACATTGCGTTGTTGATTCAGTCTGCGTGCCATATTTTCAACCATAGAAGGAACAACAATTTCATCTTTTCCGCCTTGTACAATCAACCCCGATGCCGGGCAAGGAGCTAAAAATGAAAAATCTTTTTCATTAGCAGGCGGGCTGACAGCTATGAAGTTATTTATATCAGGTCTGCGCATTAACAACTGTAATCCAATCCACGCACCGAAAGAATAGCCGGCAATCCAACACTGTTTAGCATCAGGATTCATGTTTTGTAACCAATCAAGAGCCACAGTAGCATCAGATAACTCTCCTGCCCCGTTTTCAAACTGTCCTTGAGAACGTCCGACTCCTCTGAAATTAAATCTTAAAACAGAAAAACCTAAATCTTTAAAACAGCTGAACAAGCTATAAACGACTTTGTTATTCATAGTTCCTCCGAACATAGGATCTGGGTGCAAAATCAGAGCTACCGGAGCATTCGGACGAGAACTTTGATGATATCTACCTTCAATTCGGCCGGCGTGACCGTTAAATAATACTTCAACCATTTTTTTCACTTTGTTATATTTATTTTAACACATACCACCATATATTATTCAGTATAATATAGGAACTTTTGGGGAGTATATACAAAATGAATCAAAAATACAAGCTAATTTTGCAAGACATTCAGGCAATCATAGACAGAGATCCTGCCACACGTTCAAAATCAGAAGCCATAATATGTTCTTCCGGATTACATGCTATTTTGATTTATCGCTTCACTCACTGGCTCTGGAAACGCAAATTTCATCTTATAGCTCGCAT
>JAFUXW010000153.1 GCA_017477035.1 Alphaproteobacteria bacterium
GATACGGTTTTATGATTGATCATGGTATGGGGGTTGTTATCGGTGAAACCACAGAAATTGGTAACAACGTTACATTGTATCATGATGTGACGTTAGGCGGACGCAAATTATACGATGAAAATGGTAAAAAATTGGAAAAACGGCATCCTACTTTAGGTAACAATGTAACTATCGGTTCCGGAGCTCAAATCTTAGGTCCTATTACTATCGGAGATAATGTTAAAGTAGGTTCGAATGCCATCGTAATTAAAGATATACCGGCAGATTCCACCGTCGTTAATGCACCTGCTTATATTGTAGTAAAAAAAGCTCACGAACCGGCAAAAAACTTTTGTGCTTATGGTATTGAACCTGAGGAAAAAGAAAAAAATGAAATTAAGAATAAGAAATCGGCAAATAAACGCAAAATGTAACTGACAAATTAAAAAAATTATGATATGATGGTCGCATTGGTTAGTGGAGTAAATTGATGCGACTTTATTTTTTACTTATATCATGGGTGTTGGCGTTATATTCGTCTGGCGTAAATGCACAGGGATTACCGGCTAATCCATGGACGGCAAAGCAAAATATTGTCAATAATAATGTTATGCAAGTGTCAGGTGAATATAATAATGTGCCGGAATCGGCTAATCAAAATATTGCCGGTGATAATTCTCAAGATATGCAAGAATTGAAAAACATGGTTTCTGATATCAAAGAAAAATTTGAGCAACAAAATAATTCGGAAAATAAAACAACCGAAAATGAAGAAGTTGGAACACTTGAGGCGTTGAAAGCTATTAACACACTTTCAAAATACATGCAACAGAATAAGCAATCTGATAATACAACCAACAGTATTGCTTCCTCTCCTTCGCTCAATGACTTCAAACTTAAAATGCAACAGATGATGAAAAATAAAGAAGACACTTCTTCTTCATCAAATGATGATAAAATATCACAAGAATTTAATCGGGTTCAGAATAAATATAATCGCTACAAGTCACAACTAAATTCAAATTACAGCAATCTGAAAGCCAAGGCAAGACCTGTAATTGACACGCTTAGAAAAAGTATTGATGACGCTCAGAAAGCAACCGGCGTAAAATTTCAATAAGGAGATTATGATGAATTTACTAAAATCTTTGATACTCTGTACTGTTATTTGCTCTCTATCATCAACGTATGCTTATGCTTTATTAGGAGATGGTGTAGATACCAGAACAGTAAGCGACTTATATGTTCCTGCTCCGGAGGATATTGCTAATGTGCAGTTATACAGCAATAAGGAAATTGCCTATATGGTTGAAAATTATTCAACTCCGGAACTGGCTAAAGTTGCAATTCAGCTTAATAAAGCTCAAATAGAGGCTGCAAAAATGAATGGTTCTAAACCACCGGCCAGACTAACTAAAGAAATTCTTACCGATAAAGAAAAAATTGCTGATTATCTGCGTTCACAATATAAATTCTCATACTAAATAATGGATAAAAATAAAGTTTTTCACATAGAAAGTCCTTTTCAACCATCAGGAGATCAACCACAGGCTATTGAAGAACTGTGTTCAGGTGTAAGACAAGGATTACAAAATCAAGTTCTATTAGGTGTTACCGGCTCCGGTAAGACTTTCACTATGGCTAAAATTATTGAGCAATGCCAAAGACCGGCATTAATTATGGAACCCAATAAAATTCTGGCGGCACAACTTTATGCCGAAATGAAAGAGTTCTTTCCGCATAATCAAGTCGAATATTTTGTATCGTATTATGATTATTACCAACCTGAAGCATACATTCCTAAGACCGATACTTATATTGAAAAAGATTCGGCAATAAATGAACAAATAGACCGTATGAGACATGGTGCAACTCGTAATGTATTGGAAGAAAAAGATGTTATAATCATTGCATCCGTTTCTTGTATATATGGATTGGGAAGTATGGAATCATATTCCTCTATGGTGTTCTCTCTTAAAGTAGGTGATGTGGTTGATACTCATGAAATAAACCGTCAGTTAAGCAATTTGCTGTATGAAAGATGCACAATAAACTTTGTCCGCAGCACATTTCGTGTTAACGGCGATACGCTTGATATCTTTCCGGCACACTATGAAGACCGGGCTTGGCGCGTATCGTTTTTCGGAGATGAAATAGAAGAAATTTACGAATTTGATGTTCTAACCGGAAAGAAAACACGACAACTGGAAGAAATAACCATTTATCCGGCAAATCACTATGTAACACCGCGACCGGCACTTTCTCAGGCAATGACACATATTAAGGAAGATTTGGAAATCAGATTACAAGAATTTAGAAGCAAAGGTAAATTATTGGAAGCTCAACGTCTGGAACAACGAACACGATTTGACTTGGAAATGATAGACACTACAGGACATTGTAAAGGTATTGAAAATTATTCCAGATATCTGACCGGTAGAAATCCGGGAGAACCGCCTCCAACATTGTTTGAGTATTTCCCCAAAAATGCGCTCTTATTTATTGATGAAAGTCATATTGCAGTTCCGCAAATTGCAGCTATGTATCGAGGTGATCAAAATAGAAAATCAACTCTATCCGACTATGGATTTCGGTTACCATCTTGTTTGGACAATCGTCCTCTCAAATTTGAGGAGTGGGATAAGATGCGCCCACAGACTATATTTGTTTCAGCAACTCCGGGAGATTGGGAATTGGAACAAAGCAAAGGAGTATTTGCCGAACAAGTTATTCGTCCTACCGGTCTGACAGATCCGCTTTGTATTGTCAGACCTGTGGAAAATCAGGTTGATGATTTGATGGAAGAATGCCGTAAAACGGCTGCTAAAGGTGAAAGAGTATTGGTTACCACTCTTACTAAAAAGATGGCCGAGGATCTAACAGAATATTTATCCGATAATGGAGTAAAAGTCCGCTATATGCATTCGGATATAGACACTTTGGAACGTATAGAAATAATACGTGATTTACGCTTAGGAAAATTTGATGTCTTAGTAGGTATTAACTTACTTCGAGAAGGTTTAGACATACCTGAATGTTCTCTGGTAGCAATTTTAGATGCTGATAAGGAAGGATTTTTGCGCTCTACCCGTTCACTAATTCAAACAATCGGACGTGCAGCTCGTAATGCCAATGGAAGGGTTATTTTATATGCCGATAAAATAACTGATTCCATAAAAACGGCGCTTGACGAAACTAATCGCCGTCGTAAAAAACAAAGTGAATACAATCTTAAAAATGGAATAACTCCGCAAACCATCAAGAAAAGCATATCTTCAACTTTGAAAGAAATGACGGAAACTGATTTTGTTAAATCCGATACCGAAGATATCGAAAAAATCAAAAATATTGATAAAAAAATCAAAGAATACACAAAGCTTATGCGAGAGGCCGCCCAAAATTTGGAATTTGAGCAGGCCATGATTTACCGCGATAAACTGAAAGAACTTGAAACTTTAGCTTTGAAGAATATGTAAAATATACTAGGTTCTCTGAATATTGTTGCCGACAGTTTTTGATTTAGTTGCCGCCAACAATGCTCTATTTGCCATTGCCAAAGACTTATCGGTATTTTTTTCAGAATCTTTCATCTTATTAACTAAATCCGTAACCCGTTTGGCATCATACGAGGCAAAATTCATAATCGCATAGTAAAAATCGGTAAGTGTCTCCTCCGTATGTTTATAAGCATTTTCCGGTTTTGCTATTTCTGCAAACACATCTAATGCCTCATTTGTAAAATTTTTACAAGCTTCTTCTCCTTTTCCGGTAGGCATCAAATGACTGGTCTTATATACAGCGCTGATTAAAGTTGTATCTGTAGCGTAATCAATGTTTACTGCTTCTTTAAATACCTCTGTAAAATCTTTAATATTTCCCTTAGTATTTTCTGCAATCTTAAATAACAAATTTGTAGCATATACTTCATTTCCTTTTATAGCCTGAGATTTTACAAAAGTCTTTAGGCGAGAAATTGCTTCCGGCCGAAAATTATGAATATCACCTACGTTTTTTTCATCTCTAATCGGTGAAGAATCAAATTCTTCCATTTCTCCGGTGCTGTAATTTTTTTCTAATTTTTTAAATCCGCATTCTGTTTCACGAAGCATCATTTTCATCATATCAGGAGTTACATTATTTGATTGTGAAACTGCTCTAAATACGATGCCTTGCATATCTCTCGGACAACCGTCTAACGCTTTTTTTAGGGTTTCTTGAGTATCCTCGGCAAGGCATTTATAAATTTCTTTGGGACTAAGTAATTTATAGCTCATATTATCTCTCCTTAAATATTATTACCTTTGTCTAATTGTACCAAAACCAACGTTTTAGACCAATTTGTAAAAGCCGAACATTTTAAGAACTCTACTTGTGATTTGAAAACGCTCAAACATAAGAATTTATTAGATTTATAAGCTAATTTGACGAAAAAATTAAAAATTCAAAAAAAGTGTTGACAATAAACGTTCTATTAAATGCACCAGTTTTTAAATATCTTTAAGATACCTTATGATGCAGAAAATATAAGCCTTATCTGCATTTTCTTATATAGACAAATTATTTTGATCGCGTGGGTAAAACTGAAAAATAATAACAAATTATATTTTCTTGATTAAGAAATTTAAATAAATTCTGTTGATAAGTTTATTAGCAAAATACAAAAACACTATTTATTTTGACATAGAGATCCGTCTTTCAACTCCAGTCATAATTTAAAACGAAAAAAACGAGGACAAGCCTCGTCTTTTCGTTCTAATGGTGGTGTGGTTAGGCAAGTTTAAATTTAAAATATATCAATTGCAAGATAGCCCTTAATTTTCAATATATTCAGCTTTAAAAAGTGTAATTTTTTACATCTGATTACGTAAATAAAAATCGTAAAATTTTATCATTTAATTAAGCTTAAATTTCATATACATCATACCGCAAAACTACATCACCCAAATATTCCATGCCAAAGAACCTTTGTAACTTCACATATTGAATCCCAATGAATTATATAGTATCCGACAATGTATAAAAATAAAGGA
>JAFUXW010000154.1 GCA_017477035.1 Alphaproteobacteria bacterium
CTTTTATTACAAATATTTGTAAAGGAGTATGTGTTATTGTATCAACTACTACCAAATCGGCACGAAATTTACCTATCATATAATTATTTAAAAGGCTATCTTTAGGATACCCTTTTTCTATAAGATAATTAATAAGATTTTCCAGTATATTATCAGCCATTAAACAAATCCTTAAAAGTTTAATAATAGCTTATTTTGAATTTTAAAGTTTTAAGATAATAAAAAATATTTTGTATTATATCAAAATATTCTTATTTCTTTTTAATAAAATATATAAAGCACCACTACCGCCAAGCCTTTCAGAAGGATGTTTATAAACTAAAATCATTCCTCTTAATCTTGGCATATTAAGCCATTGAGGAACTTGACGTCTGAGAATTCCTTTAGGAGTAAAAATATCTTCATTTTCTCTGATTGTTAGGCCTTTTCCGGTAATTATAATTATACAGCGTTTTCCTTGATTGTAACACTGAGGGATAAAACTATCAACCTTAACAAATGCTTCATCCTCATTAAGTCCATGTAGATCAAGAACAGCATCTATTTTAAAATTTTCTTGTTTGAATTTTTTTAAGGTTGATTTATCAATACCTTCAGGTTTTATATCATCTAAATATTTAGAATAATCACTAAATTCTTGTATTACAGCAAATTGTCTATGATTTTTTATTTCTATAGGTTTATTTTCTTGCTTTGTAACAATATTTACCGGCTTATTTGTTTTAACGTTTTTTACAATTTCAAGCCAATAATTTTTATCTTCGTCATCTATAGACATTTAATTAACCTTTAAATCGCTTTTTTTAGGAGCAAGAATATAATATTTTCCTGTTGAGTTCATTCTTCCTGCTTCTTTTAAAGCTTCTTCTCCATGACCCCAAAAATAGTCTCCACGAACAATACCTTTGATAGCTCCGCCTATATCTTGTGCAAAAACAATTTTATTTATACTTTTTTTATCAGGATTATATGTACTAAGCCACATAACAGCACCTAAAGGTATATATTGATTATCAACTGCGATTGAACGACCGGCTGTTAAAGAAATTCCCATAGCTCCTATTGGCCCGTCAGAATTAGATAATTTTTGGAAAATAAATCTTTCATTTTCAGCCATTAAACTTGCTGCTTTATCTGGATTTTTACGTAGCCATTTCCTTATTTTTACCATAGAAGCATCTTTACCATCTATAATTTTTTTAGAAATTAATATACTACCTATACCTCTGAATTTATGACCATTATTATCAGCATATCCAATACGTAAATCAGTTCCATCTGCCATATGGGCAATTGCAGATCCTTGTATTTGCATGAAATGAATATCAACCAAATCATTTCCCCACATAATAACAGGAGCCTCAATGCCTTTATTTTCTATTTCTCTTCTGTTATAATAAGGAATAAATTTTCCGTTATTAACTCTCCCTACTAAACGCATATTAGGCAGATTTTCATCAAAATCACGCAAATTAATTTCTACTAAATCCGAAGGTTTTCCGTATATAGGATACTTGTATTCAGCTGTTTTTTTTAAAGATGCATAAATTTCCGCTTCATAATATGAGGTAAATTTACCTTCAGGATTATTTCCGTCGCTTACCGAATAAGGATAAAATTCATCTTCTAAAAATTTTTTCATTTGTGCTGATGTATTAATATTTTTACTGTTAAATTTACGGCAAATTTCTTGATAATCAGCTGTTTTTATTTTTATTTGTGAAGAATATATAAATTCGCTTTTGATATTTTTTATAGATCGGCAATTTTTTGCAAAAACAGGTATAACTTCTTTAAAATTATCATCATTCCAACCGATTAATTGGTTGAAATTTTCTTTTTTTACAACAATTGTAGATTTTGTATCAGAAACAGGATATTCTTTGAAACATCCACTTATTTCCAAAATAAAAACAACACTTAAGAATAATTTAAGCATTTTTTTTGGTTGAAACCAATATCCATTGATTGTTTTTAGCATTTAATGTTCTTTCAAAAGTCCAAATATCTGTAATTTTTTGCACAAAATTTTCATCGCCTTCAATAACTTCACCTTTTTCATTTCTTAAAATATTTATTTGTTCACTTACAAATTCAACAACTATTTTAGCACTGTTTTTAAGCAATTTAACATCTTTAATTTCACTTTTATCAAAACATATAAAATCAACTTCCGAAGATATGTTATTTTCTTTTCGGAAATTAATGGTTTGATTTAAGGCTTCCCATATTTTTTTACTGATTAAATTTTTTATTCCGTTAAGATTTCCACTACTGAAAGCTTGCAAAACCATTTCAAAAACACGGCAAGCACCATGTAAAAAATTATCTTTATTAAAGTCTGGTATTTGAGCTAAACTTTTTTCAGGCTCTGATAAGTTTTCAAAATTAATAATTTCAGTTTTACTACCTGTTTTTTTAGTTTCTTTCATAACTTTTGAAATATTTTCCATTAATTTTTTTTCAGCATTTTTATCTAAAGGTTTTATTATTACTCTAACTTTTTCATCGCCTCCGTTAGAACCGAAAACACTGTATAAACGAGTGATTATAAAAGCCACTAAAATCATTAAAAATATTATATCAACAAAAGATCCCATTTTACCCACCTCTAAATATTACCATACGAATATAATAACAAATTAAAAATTTATCAATATAAAATATTTGACGTATGCTATTTTTGGTATTATTTGTTATAAAAAATACAGATAAAGGAGAAAAAAATGGAAGATAATAAAAATTCAGAAAACACAAATCAAGTTGCTTTAATGATTCACAGTCAATATATAAAAGACATGTCTATAGAAATACCTATGGCACCGCAAATTTTTGCTGAAATGAATCAGGCTCCTAATGTACATATTGATATAAGTATGGGTAATAGAAAATTAGAAGATAATAATTACGAAGTTACTCTTACTGCTAAAATGGATGCCGATATAAAAGATAAAAAATTGTTTATAGTTGAAATAACTTATGGTGCAGTAGCGACAGTAAATGTTCCGGAAGAACATTTTGAACCTATTATGTATATTGAACTTCCGCGTTTATTATTCCCATTTGTAAGAAGTATTGTTGCCAATAGTTTATCGGCGGCTGGTTTGCCGGCAATGCTTATAAGTCCGATAGATTTTGTTGCTATGTATAATGCCAAAAAAGCAAAAGAAGCTGAAAATGCAGCTAATAATAACAAAAAAGAGGGAGAATAAAGGTTGTGCGATTAGCTTTGTATCAACCTGATATTCCGCAAAATACCGGCACGCTCCTAAGACTGGGTGCGTGCTTGGATTTTGCTATAGATATAATAGAACCATGCGGATTTTTATTTAATGAAAAAGCAATGCGCCGTGCAGGTATGGATTATTTGGAATTTTCGAAATATCGCCGACATAATTCATGGAATGAATTTTTGGAGTATCGTAAGGAACACTCTGATGAATATGGACGTTTAATATTACTGACTACTCATGGTAAGCAGTCTTTTATTGATTTTAAATTTGAACCAAATGATATTATATTGATGGGTAGAGAAAGTGCCGGAGTTCCGGAAAATGTGCATGAAACAGCTGATGCTCAACTTTTGATACCGATGAATTCAAATGCTCGTTCGATAAATATGGCTATTTCGGCTGCTATGGCAATATCCGAAGCGTTGCGTCAAACAAATGGCTTTCCGTCTTTAAAATAAAAAAATTAATTTTTATACTAGATTTGCCTTTAAAAATATGGTATAATCAACATCGTTGTCGTAAATAATTTGTTTTAGGAGCCGATATGAGTGTTAAAAAATTACCGTCATTGACCTTTAATGCAGGGGAGTATGTTGTATATCCGAATCACGGGGTAGGCAAAATAGTTGGCATTACTAAAGAAAATATAGCCGGAGCAGAATTAGAATGTTTAGTAATTAATTTTACTAAAGATAAAATGAGTGAAATGTTGCCAACATACAGAATTTCAAGTTCAGGATTACGCAAAATTTCCGATGAAAAAACAATGAATGAAGCTTTTGATACTCTTAAAGGAAAAGCAAAAGCCAGAAAGTTTACATGGTCAAGACGTTCACAAGAATATGAAAGCAAAATTAATTCAGGTAATCCGGTAGCTGTGGCCGAAGTTATAAGAGATTTGTATCGCAGTGAAAATATTGCGGAGCAATCTTACAGCGAAAGACAGATGTATGAAAAAGCTGTGGAAAGACTGGCAACGGAAGTTTCCGTATACAGTAATTGTTCTTTGGAAGAAGCAAATAAACAATTAACAGATATTTTAGCAAAAGCAAAAAGTGTTCAAATATAAAAATTTATTCTTAATTACAAGAAAGAGTCGTGTTCGCGGCTCTTTTTTAATTAGTTGAAATTAATAAATTTTGACAATAAACCTCTTATGATTCAAGTAGGGATTTTCCACAAATTTAAAAGTTCAC
>JAFUXW010000155.1 GCA_017477035.1 Alphaproteobacteria bacterium
AGCGCACATCATCAAGGAGCTTGTCTTGTCCCCAGTTGGAAAGGTTAAAAGGTGGATTGGCCATGATAAAATCAAACTTTTCGTGCGGGTGCAGGTCATTAAAAAATGTATCGGCTTGATAAGGCCCAAAATCAGCATCAATTCCGCGAATAGCCATATTCATCTTAGCCATTTTCCAAGTATCGGCATTAGATTCTTGTCCATAGACCGAGATATGATCGCGATTTCCGCCATGTGCCTGCAAAAATTTAACTGACTGAACAAACATACCGCCGGAACCACAGCAAGGGTCATAAACGCGGCAGTTATCAAACGGTTTCAGTACTTCCACAATGGTTTTAACAATGCTTGACGGCGTGTAAAATTCACCGCCTTTGGTGCCTTCGTATGCGGCAAACTGGGCGATACAGTATTCATAAGTGCGCCCGAGCAGGTCTTTATCCTCATCTGTCTCCGACATATCAATATTATTGGTAAACAGGTCAACGACATTACCCAATACACGTTTATCAAGGTCTTGATTGGCATAATTTTTTGGCAGAACATTTTTGAGCGTTTTGTTTTCAGTTTCAATTGCTCTCATGGCATCATCAATTACAATGCCAATTTCCGGCGTATGAGCGGTCTCTGCTATTTTGCTCCAACGAGCGGCTTCCGGTACATAAAATATACCTTCCATTGCGTAGGCATCTTTTTCATCTTCAAAGCCCTCGCCTTCTGCAACTAGCTGATTATAACGCTTTTCAAAGGCAAACGAAATGTAGCGTAAAAAGATAAGCCCAACGATAACTTTGCGATAATCCGCTGCCGGAATATACCCCCAAAGTTCGCAAGCCGCATTCCAAATTTGCTTTTCAAAACCAATATTAGCGTTATTTTTCCCTGCCATTTTAGACCCCTTGTTGTTGCAACTTTTATAAGTATGTATAAACATATTTGTTTTATAATATTCGCTATGGCTTTAAGAGTCAAAGTAAATATAAAGATTTACTCTGAAATAATATGTTTAACGCAAATGTTTTGGGAAAAAAGATGAATGAAACAGCTGTATATGAAATTATTTTAGAAATGTAATCAAAAAAATATTAAAAAAAAGGAATGACGGGTATCATTCCTCTTTTATGGTGGTGGATTGGTGCTTCAATGACGATTTCGCATACTTTTAAAGCAAAAAGTATCTGTTATTCGCTACCCCTCTAACCCAATATTTACTTATATTTTCCGGTCTGCCACCGATACTTTTTCGGTAATGAATGCTCGTTTTTATGTCATAAAGAATATCCCGCGACCAGACTAACATTCTAGTTAGTCAATAGCTTTTTCTGTGTACTTTTCTATGAACTTTTTCTGTGAACCTATTATTTTTTCTAAAAATTAAATTTCTGGGTAGTTATATCTTTTCCATTTTAGAAAATTCCGAAAATTCGGGAAAATCTAAAATGGGAAAGGAATATGTTCTTGGAAGTACTTTATTTACACTGATTTATTTCTTTTTCCAATTCTGTCAGATATTTTATTATCTCATCCCAAGAAGGAATTTCTCCATAAATCATATTCTGCATAGCTTTATAATCTTCCTTTATTACGCTCTTGTTATTTTCGTTTGGTAATAAATGCATTTTACCTGTAAGGCACTCATCATATTTTGCCCATGGGCAATGATATAATTTATCTTTACGATCCACAACATCAGCTAGCAAATCCCTATCAGCAAGAGCTTCGTCTTTTACAAAAGAATTTCCAAGTTGATACAAATCATGATAATGCCGAGAGTATCGCACTGGTGTATAATTTGGTTCATCAGAATCTGTCTGTTTGTTGTACTTCGTAGCCGGACGATAAAATTCTCTATGTAAAATTGTTGCTTTATCCCAAAATGTACGAATAGGTTTTACCGTCGGTACATTACAAGATTCTAATGCAAGTTGAGGAAAGACCTAAGCTACATAGGATGTAATATTTCTGTCCTCACAAGGGGTTCTTGCGGACATTATCCCGATTTCAAGCAGTATATCCGGGCGCAAATATGTATCATTCGCTGATTTCGGATAAACAATGTGCAATGATTTATTGTCAATCTTTCCCTGATTATACGAAGGTGTTATTTCCACATATTCGGCATCTGTATAAACTTTGACTGCATCATTTAAAACATTTTCTATTTTAGATTTCAAAATTGTTGATATATACGTTGCTGTTTTTTCCGAGATGACATCTGCAAATTCCCTTTGTTTTTTATAGGAGGATTTGAAAATATCTTCGTCACCAAGAACAAGGGATTTATCTAAAATTAAATCTAAATCTTCCGAGAATCTTTTTATAAGGCTGTAGCCTTTAGAAAGTGAGGTGCCGCCTTTGAAACGTAATACTTCCCTCAGTTCTGCATCAGAAAATATTCTCGCAAGCACAAAGCACACCCACAAGTCCTTTTCAACCATAGCAAGCGGGATATGTATAGATTCAGAAACTTTCGTAAATAAAAGATTTCTTTCTTCTGTTGATGAGTTAATAATTTTCATCATTTGAAAATTCCTTTGCTTTTGCAATTATTTCTAATATCCAGGATGTTACCTTTTTGGCTTTGTATTCAATCTTTATCCATTCTTCTGGTGAAAAACACTTTGAGAGTTTTTTAATGAAGCTCTCTTCACTTGCGGCTATTTTTCCCAATGAAGCAATGGATTGAACAACAAGATTTGTATTTTTATCGCTTATGGAAATAGTTTTAGAATTTAACTCCTTAAATTCCAAAATTGTACCGTTTATATCATACTTACGGTGTCTACCGCTTGATAAGTAAATATATTTAGCAGGCACTTGTGTTGATAAACCTAGGTAAAGAAGAGCTGTATTTCCTTCTGGGAAAATTTTCCAATCATTTTTGCGAGCAATGCCCCGAGCAATTGTTCCTATATCCGGTACAACATATTCGTTAAGTAACCAGCTATACTTAGGAAAGGCATACAGCCCTGGAATGATTCGAACAATCTTGCCTTCTTTTTCCAAATCTGTAAGAGAACGATCAACTTCCCATCTTTTAAATTTTGGTATAAAATCCTGAGAAGAAAATACTACACCTCTTCCTTTTTTTGAATTAAATAAAGTATTCTATCCTTTATAGTTACTGACATTTAAACCTCTCTTTTGTAGAAAGATGGACCATTTTTCTACAAAAATCAAGATAAAAATTCAAAAAGTAGCATATTTTCGTATTACGTTATTTTTCTCCTTACTTTATAAAATGCTGTTTTTCCTCTAAAAGGTTTTATTTAGCACAACTAACCGGAGCAATTATGGTAAAATCAGTTATAAAATTTCCTCTTTTTAACTCGCGAAATGTTATTGACTCTCCATATTTTTGCGTTAACAATAGAACATAGCATGGGGGATAAAATGCGCCGGCACGTTATAGCATTGGTTGATTGTGACTGCTTTTTCGTTTCTTGCGAACGGAAGGATAATCCTTTATTGCAAGGAAAGCCGGTGTGTGATGACAGGTAGCACCAGCAAAGGCATAATTGTCTCCCGCTCGAAAGAAGCCAAAGCGCTAGGGATTAAAATGGGACAGCCGTATTTTCAGGTCAAGCCGAACTTCCCAACCGCGATTTGTATTCCGGCACATCACCACCGCTATACCGAGATTTCCAAAGAAGTGATGGACACGATTAAGACGTTCAGTCCGGATGTGGAGGTAACGTCGGTTGATGAGGCGTTTATTGATTTGGCTTCGCTTAACAAGGTTTATCACTTGACTTATACCGACATCATCAAGAACATCCGGCAGACGGTATGGAATAAGGTCGGAATTCCGGTATCTATCGGTTTGGGAACCTCTAAAACGTTGGCTAAGTTGGCGAGAGATAAAGCCAAAAGTAACAACGGAATATTTGTTATTCCGCCCGATAAAATCTTGGATATTGTAGGTAGCATGCCGATTGAGGACGTCAGCGGTATCGGGCGCAAAAACAGCGAGCACATGAAGTTCAGCGGGATTTTTACGATTAAGGACTTTGTGGAGAAAGAAAACGGCTGGATTAGGAAAGCATTCGGGATAAACGGCATGCCCCTTAAAAGTGAGTTGACCGGTATCGCCACATCTTTAGTCAACCGCGAACCCACCGCGCCGCAAAGCATACAAGACACCCGAAGTTTTGAGGACTTTACCCAGAGTTTGGAGTATTTGGAACATGAAATAAACGGCCATGTTCATACGGCTTGTCAGAAACTACGGCGGTGGAACGGTTTTTGCCAAGGTGTGGAAGTTATGCTCCGCACAAAAGACTTCAAATATTATGCTCTTGAGGCGAAACTGCCGAACCCGACCAACGGCGACCAAGAAGTCCGCATGACCGCCATACAGCTCTTAAAACAACTCTACCAGCAGAACTTAATTTACCGCTCAACTGGTGTAACACTTAAAAATCTGACCTATGGCGAAGTGCAACAATCGCTGTTTGAGGAAACCAAACCCCACGACGACAAACTGTCACATTTGGTAGACGAGCTGGAAGCCAAATTCGGCAAAGGAATTGTTAAGACCGGCATTTAAATAATAAATCCCCGTAACCTGCATATTTCACTGAACTTCTTCTTCAATCCAAGTATCATTGGGTTGTAACGAAAGGAAAAACCATGAGAACAGTAAAAATTTATATGGTCTGGAAGCCCTCAGATATCGACGAAGTAATGGAGTTATGCCAGAGATATACCGCACAGGCCGAAGAAGTGGTGGTGGCGGAAACGGTTGAATTACCGGCCGTTTGGTATGATGCGGTTTGCTTATTCCCCTTAGATGACTACATTTTCCTATCCGGCAAAGGTGGCTACGACGATGCAAACCACCGCCAAGTAGTCGAATTAAAATGCGCGGCCGACCGACACTTTATGTGGATCCGTCCGGATCGAGTTACTGCCGTTAAATAGGGATTGAATTATGAAAATACGCAAGTATAATGATATAAATCCCAGTAACCGGACAGATTTTGCGATGGTATATCACCATCAATCCAGATGAAAGAGTTATGCACAAGAAGATTTATTTTTTGCATTAAGAGTAATAATAAACTTACGCATAACAGCAGTAATAGCAACCATTTTA
>JAFUXW010000156.1 GCA_017477035.1 Alphaproteobacteria bacterium
AGATGTCTGCAAAAGTCTCCGTTTGAATCAATCAAACGGAGGTCGGTTTTATTGCTAACGATTGTTCGCAACGATTCGTTCAGAATGTATCATCATACTCCGCTGCATAACAAGCATACGAATCACACTGACAGATGATAGTGTTCTTTTCATTTTCACACCTTCGCAATAAACAGACAAGGCGTTACCGCGCCCGACAGGCAAGGTAACGCCGTCATAGAAACCGATTAGTTTTCAGCCAGCATCTTTTTCGCTCTTCCGAGATAGATAAGCTCGAGGAAATAGATAAACACGGCAAACAATATTGTCAAACCGGATAACCACTTAATAAGGCCAAAACCTAAAGATGTTGTATTGGCGCCAAAGTTAACCAACAATGAAAGGACGAAAGAAATGATGTAGGAAACGATAATTGTGGTGAGAATCTCATGGCCAAATTTAACCATATCGGTTCTGTTGCATTTTTCAGACAGATTCATCAAACCGTTTACCAAATAAATAGCCACGAGCATGTTGAGCACATTGGATGTTGCCAAAAAAACTGTGCCAAGTCCGCCAAGAAAACCGGTCCTGCCGGCAAAGACTGATGCTACTACCGAAAAAACACTTCCGAATACGGTGCAAAGCACAGCCCTCTTAATACCAATCTCATCTTTCGCCGCCTGAAGAAAGCCGATAATGTTCATAATTCCAGCAATCAAAACGATAATGCCGGAGATGATTAATACTGCGCCCGCAGTAACCAGTAAACTTTCGGCGTTTGCTTGAGCAGCTTCCTTGGATGAACCGATTAAACTCATAATCAAGCCTATTCCGTTGCCCAAAGCGGCAATCAAAGCAATAATTTCGGCGTTAAAGATTTTTTTGACGCCTTTTGCAGCATTTGGAAATTTCATATTTTTCTCTCCTTAAAATTAAGTTATTATAATAAAACGTGAAACGTTTATTACCTAAAACAGATGAATATTTTTAGACGTTTGCCGGTTGCCCGACGGGAATCGAACCCAAATAGCCTCTCGCTTGCTCTTTTTGGCTAATTCTACCGCATTTTCGTTGATTGGCGCCAGCCAAACTGCCTCAATTGCGGCACAATTATCACAAAAACTTCTAACCGAGAGGTGCTTGCAGTTTATATCTGCCTGGTTTTTGTTAAGACAAGGCAAAATGGTGAAAGAATACTGTCGTATTGTGAGGCATTTTAACGCAGTATTAACACAAAACAGGCGATAGAAACCTGTTTGGGTTCGACTCCCGTCGGGCTTCCCGGTCTTGTTTTCCGCTGTTTTACAAAACTACTAAGTTTAATTCTATCATAAATACGCCACAAGACAATAAGATGTGTCAGAATGAAACATCTTTTTTATAAAAACACTTGAGTTCAGCACTTATAATTCCTATAATGAAATTATAATGATACAAGAGGTATATACATGAAGGACTCCTTTAGCGAAATCTTAAAAAGCTTCAGAACCGAAAAGAATTTATCCCAGCAGCAGCTTGCCGATATGCTGTTTGTGGAACGCACCACTATCGCGAACTGGGAATCAGGCAGGCGAACTCCCGACGCTGTTCTGCTGTTGCAGATTTCCAAATGTTTAGATATTGATGTCAACATTTTATTGGAAACAATCGGCAATACCGTAGAGGTGCCAAACATCATGATGGTTGATGACGAGAGTATCATTCTCAAGAGCGGTATGGCGGTGATCGCTAATTTACTCCCCAACGCTTCTGTCACAGGCTTTACTTCTCCGACAGAAGCATTGTCATTCGCTAAATCCAACCGCGTACACCTGGCGTATATCGATATCGAAATGGGCAAGCTCAACGGGCTTGAACTGTGCCGAGAACTACTGAAAATCAATCCTCGCACCAACGTGTTCTATCTGACTGCCTATCCCGATTACGCGCTGGAGGCGTGGGATACCGGCGCCTGCGGCTTCGCCGTAAAACCCCTTA
>JAFUXW010000157.1 GCA_017477035.1 Alphaproteobacteria bacterium
CTTTCACAATCATTCTCCCTTAATCTTTGTTTTTTTTACATACCCTTTTATACCAAAAAAAGTTTAAATTTATTGAATTTTATTTAATAATATAACAATTCTGTGGATTATTTGAAGATAAAACAAAATAATTGATTTTTATAAAAAAAAACGCTATAAGCGTAAGACAGTGTAAGAAAGAGAGAGACTTATGAGAAATTTGCAAATAACAAAATTTTTAGCATTGTTAATTGGCTCTGTGATAGCCTCAAATGCTAATGCAGAAACCATATTTGATGCGATGAGTGAAGCGTATAACAGCAATCCTACATTGCATGGTGAGCGCGCGGCCAGCGGTGCAGTTAATGAAGATGCAGCCTTGGCGCGTTCCGGATTTCGACCGACCGTGGCTATTGGCGGAAGTTATACCGACAGCCATACCAGAAAAACCGGAACAAACACTGTAGATGGATATTCAAAGGGATATAGAGGCTCGGTTACTCAACCGATTTTCAACGGGTTTAAAACTTATCATTCGGTTAAAGCAGCTGATAGCAGGGCTAAAGCCGAATTACAAAACTTGTATGATGTAGAACAAGCCGTTTTGCTTGATGCATCTGCCGCCTATCTGGATGTGGTGCGTGATGAGGCAATTGTTAAGCTGCAGGAAAATAATGAGCATTTACTTAAAAAACAACTTGATGAAACTTTGGCTCGTTTTAGTGTGGGCGAAGTTACACGTACCGATGTGGCGCAATCCAGAGCAAGCTATGCTCAAGCGCAATCTGATTTGATTTCAGCACAGGGAAATTTGGCAATTTCTCGCGATGACTATATGCGCGTTGTCGGTAAAATGCCGGAAGATGTGCATTTTCCCGAAAACTTATCTAATATGTTTCCGAGTGAATTTAATTCTGCTATGAGCTATGCTAAAGCAAATAACTATGCGTTGTTGGCAGCTCAAAAAGCCTTGAAAGCCGCTAAATACAATGTAAAAAGTAATGAGGGCTCTTTATTGCCGGAAGTTAGTTTTACTGCGTCAAGCGGCAAAAACACGGTTTCTAATCACAATGGTATCAATCCGACGACTCGCAGTAATGAATATACGGTGGAAATGAATATGCCTCTTTATACCGGAGGAGCGACTCGAGCTCAAATTCGTAAAAGCAAGTATCAAAGATGGGAGGCTCAGGAAAAATTGCGCAGTGCCGAGCGTGCGGTTGTATCCGGCGTTACTGCAAATTGGGAAATGATGCTGACAAGCAAATCAAATATATCTTCGATTCAGGAACAAATTAAGGCCTCGGCAATTGCCTTAGAGGGGACGCAAAAAGAAGAAGCTCTCGGAAACAGAACGGTTTTAGATGTGTTAAATGCATATCAAACTTTGCTTTTGTCGCAGGTTAATGAGGTTAAAGCTCGTCATGACTACTATCTTTCAGGTTTGCAGTTGATGCAGTCTATGGGCAAACTTACGGCGCAGAAATTGGGTTTGAAGGTTAAAAATTATGATGCCGAAGGTCATTATCAAAATACCAAAGGTAAGTGGTTGACCTTGTCGATAGATAAATAATTTGCTTGGATTAAGACAGCAGCGCTGAAATAAAATTCGGCGCTGCTTTTTTCTTCGTATTATGGTATGACTATAAAGTTCAGATGGAGGTGCAGACTATTACCAAAGTAATATTACCATTTTGTTAATTGTTTTTTAGGAAAAAGTATGTTTTCATTATACCATAATGTTGTGTACATTACTCAGAACTAAAATAAGGAGAAAAACAATGAAAAATAATGAAAATGGTCGTTCGATGATTGAAATGCTCGGCGTTTTGGCAATTATCGGTGTATTGTCTGTGGGCGGTATTGCCGGTTATTCTAAAGCTATGAGCAAATACAGAACTAACAAAGCTATTGACCAGGCTACAATGCTTATTACCAACATCCGCACAATGTTTGCTCAACAGCAATCTTATGCAGATTTGAATAACTCTCGTGCCGTTAATCTGGCATTGGTTCCGGAAGAAATGATTGTAAATCCGGGAGTTTCTATGGCAGATGATGAGGATAGAAGACTGCGTAATATATTCTCCGGTGAGGTTGTAGTAAGAAATTCCCCGATTGATGCGCTTGATGCATCTGCTGATGAAGAGAGTGATGGATCTACCAAGGGACAAGGTGCGTTTATCGTTACATTCTTCGGTTTGTCAAGAGATGCTTGTATTCAAATTGCTACCAGTGACTGGGGTGCTGGTTCGTCTTCCGGTTTGGTAGGTATGCATATCTGGGATGCTTCTGATAAAACTGGCGCTGAAGATAGCAAATATGATGATGATAAGGCCGACGCTATGCATAAAAATGGTTTAGGTGAGACTACTAATACTGGTAAATACGCTATTCCTGGTGACGAAACATATAAAGTTCCGTTTACGGTTGTTCAAGCTCAAAGTGCTTGCGCTTGCACTAACAAAACTACTTGTGCCGTTACTTGGAAATACTTCTAATCGACATGGTTTGATTAAACGAGCCTCCTTTGGGAGGCTTTTTTTTGTGCCATTCCATTTAATGCTTGATTAAATCCGGTATGACAGTGCGAGGGAAGCCTATATGATGGTAAAGTAGTAATGGTGTGCCGGAATAATATATCTTTGCTAACCTATTCTTAAAACTTATGGTGTATACTTCCACATTAAGAGGAGGATAAATGGTAGCAGCTGTTTGTATTCATAACGCGACGGTTTTTAACGGTTATTCGATGATGAAAAACTGTGCGGTTTTAATAAAGCAAAATAAAATAGTAGATGTCTTTAATGAGGGGCGTATGGCCAAAAAAATTTTTAGGGCAGATACTTATTTTATTGATGCAAAGGGTGCTTATGTTGCTCCTGGTTTTATAGATACTCATATTCATGGAATAGGCGGTTACGGAACTGAGGATAGTTCTGTAAAATCTATTTTGAAAATGTCGGAAATTTTGCTTAAATACGGAGTGACTTCATTTATCCCAACTTTATATGCTACTCCGAAGGTGAAGCTGATTAAGGCCGTAAAAACTATAGCCAAGGCAATGGGACAGGAAAAAGGTGCCCGTATTTTAGGTATGCATTTGGAAGGTCCGTTTATTTCTCCTGATAGGCTTGGGGTGCAGTCAGCTGAAGCTTTAAGTCCGGTAAATTTGAATTATATGGAAGAACTTTGGCAGGCTGCTGAGGGACATATTGTAAATATGACAGTGGCTCCTGAACTTAAAAATATGCGAGAACTGGCGCTGTTTTGTTTGTCAAAAGGTATTGTTTTGCAGGCCGGACACTCTAACGCTACTTACGAACAGATGATTGAGGGAATGCAGGCACGTATCATGCACGTTACACATCTGTTTAATGCGATGAGCCGTATGCATCATCGCGATCCGGGGTTGGTCGGAAGTGTGTTTATTCATCCGGAGCTTTCTTGTGAAATCATTGCCGATGGTATTCATATAAACCCAGAAATAATAAAATTTTTGCTGACTTGCAAGTCGTTGGATAAGGTAGTCTTAGTTACCGATTCTCTCAAACCTACCAAACAAAAGAAAAAGCCTCTCTTGGCCAATGGCGAAGAAGTATATTTGGATAAATGTTTTTATCGCAAGTCTGATAATGCAATTGCCGGTTCGGCTCTGACCATGGTTGACAGCGTTCGTAATATTGTATCATACGGTTTTCATGTCGAGCAGGCTGTGCATATGGCGTCAACTAATCCGGCTCGTATTATGAAACAAGATCATCTGGGGGTAATTGCTCCGGGGTATGATGCCGATATGGTGATTTTAAGCGAAAAATTAAGTGTTTTGTATACAATTATTCAAGGTAAAATATTTTGCAAAGGAAAAAAGATATGCGTGTAATAATTAAAGAAAACAGTGATAATGTGTCAAAATGGGCTGCTGACTATGTTGCATATAAAATAAATCACTTTAAACCAACCAAAGGTCGTCCGTTTGTATTGGGAGTGCCAACTGGTTCAAGTCCACTCGGAATGTATGCAGAACTGATAAAATTATATAAAGCCGGTAAGCTGTCTTTTGAAAATGTGGTGACTTTTAATATGGACGAATATATCGGTTTAGATTCTTCACATCCGCAAAGCTACCATTACTTTATGCAAGAAAATTTCTTTAAATATATAAATATTAAACCGCAAAATATACATATTTTGAACGGAATGACTAAAGATTTTGCCAAAGAATGCAGTGATTATGAACGAGCAATGCGTAATGTCGGCGGGGTGCATCTGTTTATCGGCGGAGTAGGAGTTGATGGACATATTGCGTTTAACGAGCCGTTTTCTTCGTTGGAATCCAGAACCAGAGTAAAAACTCTTACCGAAAGTACAATAAAAGCAAATTCGCGTTTTTTTGATAACGATTTGTCAAAAGTTCCGACAATGGCTCTCACGGTAGGTGTAGGAACTATTATGGATGCTGAAGAAGTAATGATTATCGCAACCGGCAAAAATAAAGCCACTGCTTTAAAACACGGTATTGAAGGAGCATTGAGCCATGTGTGGACAATTTCCGCATTGCAAAAACACCGTCATGGTATTATAGTTTGCGATAGAGATGCCGCAAGTGAGCTTTCTAAAGAAACAGTAGAGTATTTTATGGACATTGAAAAAAATAATTATTAAAGGTAACAAGATATTAAAAAAACAGCTCTCAAATGAGAGCTGTTTTTTTTAGTATCAGTATTTAGATAATACCTATAAGAGTTTGCTTGATATTTTCTGCCAAATCTAATTTGTGAAAGTTTTTATTGGATACATTCTGTTGAAAATATTCGGCAATATCCAGAGCAAAAATATTTGATTGCTGATTTATAAAATCACGGCTTAAATTTATGGCGTCAGCGTTTGATTGTAAATATTCTTTATATTTTGCAATTGAATTTTTAGCCTCATTAATAAAATTATTCTGTTCTCCGAATATACGTGTAAATGCAAATATTACAGCCAACATTATTATAACCAAAAAACTGGTGATTCCGCCAACGTAAATACTGCTGAATCCCCAAATAGTTACTAATGAAAGCAAAGCAAATAATTTAGTCGGAATATTTATGTACCAATGTTTGAAACGATGGCGTATAATCCAAATATAAAAAGCATAAAGTAAAGTTGTTGACAGTAATATTATTAATGTTTGCGCAAAATTTATGCTGATATATGAAATAAATATCTCTGTCAACAGCAACATTGCGCAACTGAATAAAACGTAACTTATGTTATGAATTATACGATATTTTTTTATCTGCTTCATAATTTTGGCTGAAAGAATACGATATGCTTTTTTCAAAATTACATTGTTTGCTGTGTTAATTTCAACAGTATTGATATTTTTAGCAAAAAGATATTTTAATGCTTTAAGTTCGTGCTTTTGCAGTTTTGATTTATCAAAATTGCGTTTATGCAAAAATAATCGATTGTTTTCTTGAGTAATATCAATAACATTTTTACGATACAAATCCAAAAGTTGGGAAACAAAAGCAGTTCTGTCATATTTACCGACCAGAATACTACGCATTAAAGCTCCGTTGTATGATGGAGTATATTTGTTTGCTTTACGTTCCTTCTTAAGTCCGACAAGGGACAGTAGAAAAGAACTTAAAATTGCTATTAATCCAAGAACGGCATAGGCTATATTTCCCCAATTTATCAAGAAAGTTGAAAAATTGTTGTCAAAATCTTTGATAAACACATTTTTATTCATTTCAGCAATTAAATTAAAGTTTTCGTTATTGAGTATAGGAGTGTTGCTGGAAAAGGCGAGGGTGTTACCTGAAAAACGGAAAATATTAGTACGTTTGTCAGTATAATTATCGCCTGAGCCGATAAGGCTGAAAGCATTGTTAAAGGTGTGTCCTGTCGGTAACGAGATAATAGCGTTAGCTGATGTAATTATAGTATTAAGCGAAGAACCAAGTAAATTCCAGTTCAATATAACGTTATCTTTGTTGTGTAATAATTCATTATTGACTATGTATGTAAATACATATGTATAAACACCGTTCTTCAAACTCTGTCTGTATTTTGGTTTGAGAACAATATTATTCCCGATTTCTTCGGTAATATACGGAATCTCCGTGCCGTTTACCGTAACTTTTTCCAGCATAAATTCCATACGCTGGTTTTTATCGGCGTATTTAGGAAAAATTCTCTGCAGGGCTGAATTAAATTTTTGACCATTGGCAATTACAACAACTGTATCTTCTATTTTAATGTAGCCGTTTGCCTGAATATTTATGTAACTCAGAAAATACGGTATATGTTCTTTCGCCGGAGCTAAAATTCTTCGACCGCTCGGTAAAGTTAAGGCAACGGTGGGAACTTGTGGACGTTGAATTTCAGTTTCTTCTTGTTGGAGCGTGAAAAATCGAGTGGCCGTTTCTGCAATTTGTTTGTCTTCTGCTTCATAGCCATCGCTAGAATAAGTATTATCAGAAAAAACTTCTTCATCTTGATGAATTGAAGATAAGGCCTTTTCATATATTTTTTGAAAAAACGGTTTATTCTGCTCTTTTTTAGCTTCGTAATATTCAGGTGAATGAACAATATTAACACTGTTTACCGATGTTAAATCTACATCTTTTTTAACTATAGAACGAGCTGCTTCGGCTAATCTTTTTTTGAAAAAAGCCCGAACTTCTTCTTCGTTATTGGGATCCGGTAAGTTATTGGGAACCGGATTTATTTCAGCTTGCGGTTGCGGCGGTGTTTGAATCGGCCCAACAATTGATTGAACTCTAGCCTCTGATGATATAGCCCAAATACTACATATTGTGAAACAAATTGTGAAAAAAAGTTTCTTCATAACATTCGTCCTTATGTTTACAAAAGCATTTTATTAAAATAAGATACTGTATAAAGTTTAAAAAATGTATAAGGAGTAATATATATGAAACACAAAATTGCAGCAATCATTTTAGGAGCCGGAAAAGGAACTCGTATGAAATCAGATAAACCGAAAGTTTTGATGCCGGTTTGCGGAAAGCCGATGATTTCTCATATTATAGAAACTCTGCAGACAGTTCCGGTGGATAAAATTGTTACGGTTATATCTCCGGAAGGAGACGAAGTTGCCAAAGCCGTATCTCCTTACGAAACTTGTGTTCAAGATAAGCAATTGGGAACCGGACACGCCGTTAATTGCACCAAAGAGACAATGAAAGGTTTTGAAGGAACCGTTTTGGTAGTATTCGGTGATACTCCTCTGATTAGGGCTGAAACTTTTCGCCGTGCAGCAGAAAAGGTGGAAGATGGTTTTGCCGTGGTAGTGTTAGGTTTCAGGCCTCAAGAAGCCGGACGTTACGGACGCTTAGTGATGAATGGGCAAGAGTTGGAACGCATTGTGGAATATAAAGATGCAGATGAAGAGGAAAAAGCAATAACTTTTTGTAATTCGGGAGTTATGGCCTTTGATAGTAAGTATCTTTTTGATATTTTAGCTAAAATCGGCAACAGCAATGCAGCAGGTGAGTTTTATTTGACAGATGCGGTGGAAACTGCTCGCAATATGGGACTCAAGTGTTCTGCTTTTGAAGGAAATGCTGAAGAAGTCGCCAGTGCAAATACGTTAGAAGAATTGACTCAATTGGAAGTTTATTATCGGAAAGCAAATTAATGGAAAAATTTTTTAAGCTACTTTATTATTACTGTCTTGGCGGATTCGTTATCTCGGTTGTTTATCTGACAATTATGCTTTTTATATCGCCCAGACAAGATGCTCTTAAACGTGGCTTTATTCCTTGTACCGAAAAGTTAGTGATGGATATATCTTATTGCCAACGCGGGGAAATATCCTGTCCTTTACGATATTTGTGGCAGGATATGAAATGCAATGCAAAAGTAGTGTTAAGCGGTTTTGGCGCATGGGTTAAAGGCGAACAAAAAACTCCATGGGCAAACTACTTGTTTTCTCCTGTTGCTCAAGCTGAAATTGATGAAGAAATGCCATATAAAGGAAGTGTTCTCAAAGATATGGATGAGTTGAATAAAATGCATAATTTTTTCAAAGAAAAACAAGCTGAGCTTGAGGCTGCAAAAAACAGAAAATTAGAACTTGATGAAAATGTGATTATTTATAATCCGGAAATAGAAATTCCGGCAAATGATGCTGAAAAAGCCGATAGAAAAGAAAATACATTTGACGAAAAAAGTGATGATATTTCTCAAGAAGTTTTTGAGGATAATGAGTGGGAAGATAATGCTCAATACGTTCACGAAAAAACAGAACCGCAGAGTAGGGTTATTGAAAATATTAAACAGAAAACAACAGAACAGTTAAATAAAAAGGATATGAAAAATGAAAAATGAAATGCCGACGTGGGACTTGTCAGACTTGTATAAAGAAATGACAGATCCTCAAATCAAGAAAGATTTGGAAACATATCGCAAGAGTGCGGCAAAATTTGCCAAGACGTATAAAGGACGGCTAAAAGATTTATCGGCAAAAGATTTTGTTAAAGCTGTAAGAGATATTGAAAAGCGTTCGCTGATGGCAGGAAGATTAGGCGGTTTGCCTATTTGAATATGGTTACTCAGATGAAAAACGGTGAAGCGGTGGCTTTTTATCAAAATATTGAAGAAAAATTGACCGATTATGCCAAACCAACCATATTTTTCAGTTTAGAGTTTAATAAGTTACCTGAAAGTAAAATCAAAGAGTGGCTTAAAGATAAAGAAGTTGCTGAATATAAGTATTGGATAAAGCGTCTGCGTAAGTTTAAGAACTATGAGTTAAGTGAACCTGAAGAAGAAATTTTGTTTGAAAAATCACTTACTTCCGGTGATGCGTGGGTTCGTTTGTATGAAGAAAGTTCTTCTCGCTTGGAATTTTTGGTGGACGGCAAAAAATATAATGATGCTGAACTTTCTAAATTACTGTTGGATAAAGATGCTGATTTGCGTCATAAAGCCGGAAAAGAAATGAACAGAGTTTATCTGGCAAATTCGCATTTATTTACTTTTATTTATAATATGGTAATGAAAGACAAGGCAATAGAGGATGAAAAACGAGGTTTCAAAACTCCGGTTTCCGCACGCAATATGAGCGAAGATGTTAGCGACAAAAGTGTTGAAGTTTTAGCAAAAACCATAAAAAAACATTATAAAGATATATCTCATCGTTTTTACAAACTGAAAGCAAAATGGTTAGGTGTCGAAAAAATAAGTTATTGGGACAGAAACGCTCCTCTTCCTTTCAGTTCAGACACTCATTATACTTGGGATGAAGCTGTTAAAACTGTTTTAGATGCGTATAAAGAGTTTTCGCCAAAACTATACAATATTGCGAAAGATTTTTTTGATAATAATTGGATTGATGTGCCTCCGCGTGATGGAAAACGGAGCGGGGCATTTTGCAGTTCTCCGGTCAATACATCTCATCCGTATTTGATGCTTAATTTTGCCGGTAAACAAAATGATGTATTGACTTTGGCTCATGAATTGGGGCATGGTTGTCATCATCAATTAAGAGTAAATAACGGAGCATTAAACGAACACAGCCGTATGACTTCGGAAGAAGTTGCCTCTGTATTTGGTGAAATGATAGTGTTTCAATCAATGTTACGCAATCTTAAAGATGATAAAGAAAAGTTGTGTCTTATTTCCTCTAAAGTTGGCGATATGATTAATACGGCTGTTCGTCAGATAGCCTTCCATTTCTTTGAACTTAGAGCACATAACGAGCGTAAAAACGGAGAACTTTCTGAAGAGCGTTTAAGCCGAATATGGGTAGAGGAAATGCAAGACAGTTTAGGAGATTATGTCGTTGTAGATGAAGATAGCGCACATATATGGTCAATGGTCGGGCATTTCTTCTTTTTGCCGTTTTATGTGTACGCTTATTCGTATGCCGATTGTTTCGTTAATTCGTTGTATAAGGTCAGTCAGAGTGGTAAGGTGAATGATTTTGCCGATAAATATCTGGATATGCTTTCCAAGACGGCTCTGGAAGATTATGACAAGATACTCAAACCGTTTGGGCTTAATCCGAATGGAGCGGAGTTCTGGGAATACGGACTGTCGTTGATTTCTTCCTATATTGATCAATTGGAAGAGTTGGATAAGAAGATAAACAAATAGGTTGTGAAAAAAAACTCCTCGTTTTCGTTGTAAAACGAGGAGTTTTTCTATGGTTAACGTTGTTGCCTTGCAGCGTCGTAAAGCTTTTTAAACTGTTGCTTAGAGCCTCCGTTATTAAGAGTGGTTTTTCCTGTTTTCATATCTTTTTCAAGTGTGTAAGTTTTACCATCATCACCTTTAACTAAAGTGTACTCTTTACCGGTCGTAGGGTCAACTACAACTCTTTTGATATCATCTTTACCTTCGCCACCTATATTCACTTTATTTCCTTGGTCGTCAGCGTAAGTAACTTGCTCAATTTTTCCTTTATAATCAACTTTCGTTGCACCATTTTGGGTTCCGGTTACCTTGGTCGTTATCTTCTGTCCGTCAGCAGTTCTATCAACGCGTTTGGTGACTGTATCCCCATCTTTAAGAACATCTTTACGGTAATAAGTATGAGTGTTTCCGTTGCTATCGACAATTTCTGCTCTTTTCACACCATGTTGCTCAATATATTGATATGCAGCCATTTCCATAGAAGCTTTCTCAATTTGCTCAGGTGACATTTGAGCAAGCTGTTCTTTGGAAAATTTCGTTGATAAATCAACAGATGTTTGTTCCGGATTCATTGATTTATTGACAATATTGAATATTGCTTTCTTACGTTGTGAAACATTATAAGTGTATTCTGTTTGTACCGGAGCGGCATTATTTTGATTTTCTAAATTCTCAAAATGAAAACCATTGCCGTTACTATTACTATTGCCGTCTCCACCGCCGGCACCCTCATCACCATTGATTTTTCCTCGAACTTTAGCTAATCTTCTGGCAATAGCTTCCTTATGATCTTCATTCATTCCGGTACATTCTTCAGTATACTCTTTACTATGTACAAAATTAATTAATTCTTTTTGCTGTTCCGGTGTGAGGTTAGCGTGAACGGAAACTTCTCTATCAGCGGGCAATCCTAAATATGCGTTAAGGGCGTGACTAGCAATTTTAGGACCATCTGTACGATTTCCTGCTGCGATAAGCACCTTTTCATCACTTGGGGATAAAACTCCCATTTCCTTTAATTTTTTTATAATTGGATCAGGTCCGCTATTTGGTCCTCCCAAAACTTGCTTTCTCAAAAAATCTTTTTCTTCTTGTGGCATCTCATAAGCTTCTGCCGTAGCTTGGGCTTCATCAGCAATATCACCGGAAATTCCGGCATTTACATCATCAAGCTTAGGAGCTTCCGCACCGACATGAATAGTTCCATCACCTAATCCAGCTCCCTTTAATTCTGCATTTATCGGTTGTTTTTCAAAACTATCACCTAATCTAGGATTTTCGTTTTCGTCTGTAACTGATTTAAAGAATTTTTGTCCTTCAAACAAGTTAGCAGGCTTACCTGTATTACCATGATTATTGGCTAAGTCCTTGGTAGCATCCTCTACAGCATCTTTTACTTCATCAGGAGCAAAAATTTTATACGCTGTATATCCTAATGCGGCAGTTCCTAAAAGCACCGCTCCCCATTTACCATACTTTTTAAGTTTAGGGTGCTTTTCACCAAATTCTTGTATAATTTGATCACGGTTTTTCCATAAATTTTTAATTGCTTCTTTGTTTTGATGAATTTTGGTTACAGCGGTCGCTGCATTGATAGCGCCTACAATAGCTGCAGATACACCGGGAATATTGTCAATTCCCATAGCAGTTCCGGCTATAGCCAAAGTCGACATAACAACTGTCTTGGAAACACCGCTGACAACGTTTGTTAACTCTTTTGGATTTTCCTTTAAATAAGAACAGAAACCAAGTAATGAAGTTTTTTCACCAGGTTGCATATTTTCTTTATATTTATTCCAAGATTTATTGATTGTTTCTCTGGTTTTGTAAGCTGAATAAACAGCCATACCTTTGAAACCGAATGCGTATTTTAAACCTTGCGAGATGGCAACAGACTTACCGATGGATAAAGCCATTTTTCCTACTTTGTAAGAATCTTTGTTATTCTTAGCGTAGTCTTGCAAAAATTCTTGAGTATTTTTGTTAATCTCTTTTGCACCGGTGATGCGAGCAGAGCGACAGGCTAATTGCTCAACTTTGATTGCATAAGAAGTTTTTGTAGCAGTGCTTACTTCATTAGTTATATTGGTATATGCTGCTTTCAGTTCAGAATATTCTTTGCTATACTTTTTCAACAACTCTTCATCGCTGATTTTTTCATCAGAGTGCTTATCTCTTAAGGCTCTTAAAGAATTTTCCTCAATCCATTGTTCTTCGTTTGGTAATCCGCCTTCACGGGTAATTTGTTCTTGAAGATATTGTTCTCTTTTTTTGCGTTGTTGTTCGAGTTCTTCCGGTGTCATTTCTTTTTTATCAGGATACAACTCTTCAGCAGACAATTTGACACGCTCTATTGCCTTGGTAGCTTCAAATTGTCCCTTCAAATCTTCAAATTTGTTTTTGAAGATTTTTTCTTTCATTGCTTTTCTGATTTCTTCCATTGTTGCAACGAGTCGATTTTCTTCATCGCTCAATGGCTTTCCGTTTAGCCCCTTTGCGTATATATCTCTAATTTCTACTGATGATTTTCCGGTCTGTTCAGCAGCCAATTCAATAACCTCTTTGTAAAGAGGAGTATCGCTTTCAACTTTAAGTTCTTGAATGGCAAGATTTTTAATGACATTACTTAATTCATCTTCAGGAGAAATAAGCTTATTTGCTATATTATACCAATCCCCCTCACGTCCTTCTAATTCTTCAGCAGAAATACCTTCTAATTTATCTAAGCCGTTTTCTTTATCAAATACTTTTAATTGAGCATCAACTTTGTTTTCCAAGGCATCCATTTTTTCTTTTTCGGCTACATCAAAAGTTTTGGCGTCACGCAGAACATTGATGTAATCTTTCAATAAAACGGCATTTTCGGGAGTGATTTCTTCATTGGCGGCCAAATCAACAACTTTTTGTGCATTTTCTACTAGTTTATCCAATTTAGCTAAAAATTCAAAATGATGAGGAACCGTAGCCCCTGGTAAATTTGAGGAAGCCTTAATTGTCTGGCCGATTTGCTCGGCTGCTTTATATTGGGAGTATGAAGGATCTGTGATAAATTCCAAATCTTTTAAATCAACTTGAGCCGGAGCATCAGAGTCGGCAGGTCGTTGTTCTTGCGAATCAGCCGGAGTCGGTTGTTCTTGTTCTTGCGGTTGCTGTTTGCTTTGCTGTTTGTCTATTTCAGCTTTAAGCATTGCAACAACTGCTTCTTTGGCTTTGGAATCACCGAAACCGTTAATCACGTCGGCAATGGATTGCAATTCTTCCAGAGAGTAACCGGCAAACGGGTCTGCTTTTCCTTCAATGCTTTCTAACATCTGTTCAGCAGAAGTCATTTGTTTAAATTTTTCAAATTCTTCATTGTTTTCAGCCATTTTTCTTCTCCCAAAGGTATATTTTATAACTTACTATATCTCAAAAATATAAATATTGCAAGCAAAAAGATGACAAAATTTACTATTTATGTATAAAAATTGTCAAAAATTGCGCAAATTTTATTTTTAACTATACTTTTCTATTTTGTATGTTATAACAATTTTGTTTAATATATATTAACGGAGAAAAAATGTATAAATCTAATAAATCTTTACTGTATTTAACATTATACAGCTTTATTTTGTTCAGTATAATACCGCTTTTGCGCCTCAGTCTACCGATGGATACACAAGAGGCAATTGTCTGGGGTAAGTATTGTTTATGGGGAACAACCAAACATCCGCCTTTTTCCGGTTGGACAGCTTATATTTTTTATAAATTGCTCGGCTCATGGGACGGTGCATTATATATTTTGAGCCAGCTTTGCGTTGTTTGCGGAATATTATATATATATAAGTTAGCGCGCGGATTTTTTGATGAAAATAAGGCTGCAATGGCGGCGATATTACAGTTTGGTATAATTTATTACCATTTTTCGACAGTGGAATTTAATGTAAATGTGCTGTCAATTGCTTTATGGCCAATGTGCGCTTACTATTTCTGGCAGTCTTATACAAGAAATAGGTTGTCTGACTGGATGTTGTTCGGGTTATTGGTCAGTATAAATTTGCTCAACAAATATGTTAGTATAATACTCTTTGTTTCATTACTGATATTTGTTTTTGCCGATAGGGGGGCACTAAGACTGCTTAAAAATATTAAAGCATACTTGGCATTTATGATTGCAGTAATTGTGATTACTCCGCATTTATGGTGGATGTATCAAAACAATTTTGAAACTTTGAATTATTTTGCTTCTCGCAGCGGTAATGGTTCATCTGCTTGGTGGGGACATTTTACTTATCCGCTTAAATTTGTATTTGCACAGGTTTTATTCGCTGCCGCTACGTTAGTGACATATTTTGTATTATATCGAAAAAATGCAGGAGAAATGAAGTCGGAAAATAGGCGCGAAAAGCTGTTTATTGCCATAGTTGCGATTGCTCCGATAAGTTTATTTGCACTGACTTCGGTTATAAGCGGAAATGCGCTGAAAAGTATGTGGGGATTTCCTTGCTTATTTATGTGGGGAATTGCCTTGATTTACTTTTATCCGTTGGAGTTTAGCGAAAAATTACACAAAAAATTATCTCTTATTATGGGAATATGGGTGAGCTTGTTTGCCATCGGATATACGGCGCAATGTTTGTTTACTACTAGCCCCCGCTTTGTTACGGATGTTGGTGCTTTTTCTCATAAAATGGAACAAAAATGGCATGAATATACCGGAAAGCCTTTAGAATATGTGGGTTCTGACGTTTGGTATGCAGATATGTTGGCTTTATACGGCTCAAAAGAAATAAAGCCGATGATTTGGCTTAAACCGCAAAGTAATCCGTGGTTTGATGCCCATGATTTCAAACAAAAAGGTGCTTTGGTTATTGCTAATGATGAAGGTGAATATAACTACTATAAACAAATGTATGGTGATGACATTACCGCACCGCAAAAAATGACGGTTGAATTTAAAAATTATTTTGCTAAAACTAAAATAAAAGAAATTTTATACGGTTTTTATTTGCCAAAGGAGAGTAAAAATGCCGAATAAGTCCGTAAGTATTGTTATTTCAGCTTTTAATGAGCAAGATAATGTGCAAGAGCTTTATAAACAGCTGAAAAATGAATTGAAAAAAGTTGATGTAAAATATGAACTTATTTTTGTTGATGACGGGAGCTCTGATAATACATATGGCAACTGTCTTAAGTTGCAAAAAAAAGATAAATCCGTTAAAATAGTGCAATTAAAACGTAATTTCGGTCACGAAATTGCTATGACTGCCGGTATGGATTATGCCAAAGGCGATGCGGTTATTTTTATGGATGCCGATTTACAACATCCGCCGCATTATGTTCCGCAAATGATAAAATTATGGCAACAAGGTAAAGAGATAGTATTGACTAAACGGGTTGATAATAAAGATACTTCGTTTTTGTATAAATTTTGCGCCAAATCTTTTTATTTTGTTTTGAATTTACTTTCGGAAAGAAAAATTATGGAAAGTGCTCCCGATTTCAGACTGCTTGACAGAAAGTATGTGGACTTTTTGAAAGGATTTAATGAGCAGGACAGACTGTTTAGGGGACTTTTAAGTTGGATTATGCCGAATGATAATGTTGCTCTGATAGATTTTGTGGCTCCTGAACGCTTTAGTGGAGAATCAAAATATAATTTTATAAAATCTCTGCGTTTGGCGGTAAATAGTATTGTGCAATTTTCAGTTGTTCCGCTGCGTTTGGCTACGTATATAGGGCTCTTGGGTGCGGTTTTTGCTCTGCTACTCGGGATATATGTATTTGTTGAACATTTCTTTTTGCATAATCCGACTCCGGGGTATGCAACAATTATGGTGACCGTAGTGTTTTTGGGAGCAGTTCAGCTCATTTGTTTGGGAATTATCGGCGAATATATCGGCAAGATTCATATGGAAGTGAAAAAACGCCCGCTTTATGTTGCAGATTATATTACCCAAAAGGACGATAAAGATGATGCTGAAAAAGATATTTAATGCAGATGATTTTGGTATCAGTAAAGGTGTTAATACTGCTATTAAGCAGGCTTATAAAGAGGGGATACTTAACAGCGCATCGCTGATGATAAACCAAAAACATGCAAAAGAAGCGGTAGAAAAGGCAAAACAAATGCCAAATCTGGAAGTAGGATTACATATTAATCTTACTAATGAAAATCCGGCGGCAAATCCGAAAGACATTCCGCTTTTGGTCGGAGAAAACGGTAAATTGAAAAACGGATTTGTTAATTTGTTGCTACTCTCATTTTTACATCCGAAAGAACTGGCTCATCAAGCTGAAATTGAAATCAGAGCGCAAATTGAAAAATATCTGCAAAGTGGCTTAAAATTGGAGCATCTCGATTCTCATCGCCATATCCATCTGATTCCGAATATCTTTAAAGTAGTTGAAAAATTGGCCGGTGAATTTAATGTAAAACGGATTCGCGTGATGAATGAAAATATTTTTAATACGATAAGGCAAAATAAATCTAAGAGCTATTTGTTTGACGGCGGAATTATTAAATATATGTTGCTACGCTTTTTGAGTTGGTGGAACGGGTATAAATCGGATATTTATTTCTACACAATACTATACACTTGCAAAATATCTTCCGAACATTTTGAAAATGTAAAAATTCCACATGGGTATAAAGCGGTGGAAGTTATGATTCATCCGGGAAGACCTGATATAGACAAACTGCATATGCAGGATGTTTGGGATGAAAATATTTTATCGCCGTGGCGGAAAACGGAATTACAAACCCTGCTTAATAAAAAAGTTTTGGAAGGAATAAATTCCGATGATTAAGAATGTTGTAAAGTTCTATTTATGGGCAGAAAATATCTGGTTTTCATACATACCGGAAAAATTACGTTATCTTTTGGTTGGCAGTTTTAATACAAGCACGTCATTTTTGCTGTATTATATTTTTCTGTATATTACCAACGGACGCGAGCAACTGGCATTGTTATTGATGAATTTAATCAATATCAATATATCAATAGCTACAATGCGTTATTATGTATTCAGAAGCAAAGGAAGCTTCTGGCTTGAATATCAAAAAGCCTTTGGTTCATATGTAGTGCTGTATTTTTTTAACATAGGGTTGTTGCACTTTTTTGTTAAGATTATTAAATTAAGAGAGAATATTCGGCCTGAAAATATTTTGTATAATGTGCCTAATCTGAATAAGGCTGTTGCGCAAATTTGTTGTATTTGCATTGTTACAATTATAACTTTCTTCGTTCACAAATATTTTTCGTTTCGCAAGAAAAAATAAAAAACGCCGATTTTATAATCGGCGTTAAATGTTGATATATTACATGATTATTCAATAGCGTATATATCTTTTATCTGCCAATTTTCGTTAACAGGTGACATTACGTAAATGACCGTTCCCTGACAAAGTCCGAACCAGTTGCCGTTGCATGCACTTTCGGTATAAATTTCCGTAGTTCCGTTCGGTAATACTTTTTTGTTGACAATTTTATAACTTATCTCGCTGGGTCTATCAATACTAGGATCTTTCATAAAAATGAATTCCGGTAATTTTAGTCCTGAGCAAAATTGCAAATCCGGATTAATGGTGCATTTAACTGAATTCTCCACTGCACATAACTGGGCATTATCCAAAGAACAATTTTCCGGCAAATTTTGGATATTGAACGTGAATATCTCTTCAGGCAGAGTTTCCTCAACAACAGCTTCAGCTTGTTCTTCGGAAATATCAGTTTCCGCCACAACCTGTGGAGTAGATTTTTTATATAAAGAAACACTGAGGGCAATAATTGCCAACATAGCGATAATAACGATAATTTTCTTTAACATAACTTTTCCCCGATTAAAAATGATAACCTGCTGAAATACTATATTCCATAGTGTGGTCATATCTCTCAAACTTGTCAAAATTGACATAGCGAGTAATTATTCTGAAATCCCATTTTTTATTTACGGCGTATTTAAAACCGCCACCGAAACGATACCCGATTCCGTGTTCATTATAATGTTTTGCCGGCATCAAGGTTGTCTTATACACATATTCTCCTGCTCCCATTGTTCCTAACAGCGAAAAATGTTGTGAGCAACCAAGCGGTAAATAAGCCAACAAATCCAATCCGTATGAGCGGTAAGATGTCTTTATATCACCGCCGGAAGTATGTCTTTTATTTCCGTTGCTCAGATTGAAGAATAACTCGGTTCCAAAATATTTACTATAATC
>JAFUXW010000158.1 GCA_017477035.1 Alphaproteobacteria bacterium
GACTTCTCCTTCCTGGAGAATCTGCTCCCCTGGAGCGATGCTTTACCGAACGTCTGCAGAAAACTGATTACCTAATCCTCTCGCCGGCAGTTCGCAGCTGCCGGCATTTTTGTTCCCCGTATGGGTCATTTACCGTTTACGGTCATTTACCGTTTACGTATTACAAGACGAAAGGGTATAAAAAAAGCCTCATGCTGTGACGTTTCGTCATAGCACAAGGCTTCTAAGTTTTGCTATTTTTCGGTCCGCTGCAAGCTCCAATCAGCTTGTCATTCCGACGCTAATTGATGTTGTAACGGAACACGTGGATTATTCCCACTCTTTTTCCGGATTCTTTTACCTGCTGTTTTTGGTGGCGTATATTCTAAAAACAGGCCAAATTTCAAACACTTTTCTCCGTGTTCTATATTCTATCCGGGCTCGCATAGCAGAAAGTGTCGCAAATCGCACATGGGATGATACTTAGTGGTTGTGAGGTTAAGAGAGCCCTTTTTCAATTGCGTTTGCCAATGCACGCAATCTATTAACGCAATACTTTCCGCCACGAATCTCATATGTAGTATTCTCAATAGCAGATGCTTTCTTTACTTGCGATAGAACTCCAACCTCTTCTTTTGAAAGCGTTTCAAAAGCACTGATAAGCTCTTCAAGAGAAGGTGAAAGCTCGGTTCTGCGTAATAAGAAATACAAATCACGTGCAGAAAGGCTTTCCATTGCGTCCTGTTCCTGCTTAAATGTGGAGATGACCAAAGTTATTATTTCTATCTCTCGTTTTCTCGCATTGATCAATTCGCTCAGTTGGGCAAGACCATTAGGCACATTAAACAACAACGCGATTTCATTTAGTGAAAGTCCCGATGATTGTACATTTTGCGCAATATCGATCAATTCTTCATCTGTAATAAGAGAAAAACCTTTTTTGCGGGCATGGTTTTTGATAGTATCTCCACTAAAACCTGGACCAATTATTGCAACGTACTCGGCGTTATTTTTCTCCTTATGTGTTTCTATTGCAACATCACTGATATCAGTATGGGTAACAGTTCCGCTTGATTTGGATTTTCCATCAACAACGGCTATAATTATCTTCCCATCATTATCCTTCCAACGGACAACGACATCAGTATTACCCGCTCCGCCTATTCTTTTAGCTTCAAAACCCATGTTTGCAAACGTTTCTGCGATCAATTCTTCAAAAGCGACTCCGGAAGCTTTTGATTCAGCCATCGGATCTCGTGCAGCAACGCGCAATCTTTCAAACAAATGATCCTTTTGATTACCAACAACGATTTCTGTGCTATTAACCTTTTGCGTATTTGTATTGTTAAGTTCTTGTTCTTCGACAGATGGCACCATCAAGGGTAAGTCGAGCGCAAATTTCAGACCAAGCGGAGTCGCTTTGACATGTAAGTATTGTGTTTCCTCTAAAACACTTGCCTCAAGTAAAAAACCCATTATCCATCTTGCTTTTTCGAGATTTAATCCATATTTTTTAGCTTCTTCATAAATTTCGTTTCTTGTAACAACCTCGGTCGCAAAAACAATCATTTCA
>JAFUXW010000159.1 GCA_017477035.1 Alphaproteobacteria bacterium
CAAAATCGTAACATCACTCGGCGCAGAGGCGTATGCTTCTTTTAGTGCCTCGGTTAAGGTTGCATCGGTCATTGTTCAGCTTCCAAAGCGTTGATTTCTTGTCGCCATTGCTGACGTTGCGCGATTAACTCAGCATATTCTTCCGACGTTGCCGCTCCCTCGGCAATTTTGATAACCGCGTAATCTGTTGCCGAAAGTTGCATTTTAAGCCGATAAATCGTCTGTGCTTTAACCTGATCCGGCGAAGGCTCCGGTGGAATATATTCACCACCGATTTGAAAATACCGGTAAAGCACACCGTCACGTTCGGTTCGCCTGTCAATCAGTTCTTCAAGCGTTGTGTTGTGTTCTCGCGCCCATTTTTTGGCCGCTTCCATGTTTTCATCGAATGTATCGTCGATATATTCGATAACGTCTCCATAATTAAAACCTGTCATCGTTTTTTCCTTTTATACAAAACCATTTTCTTTAGTGAATGTCATCACATCGCTACTTTCTCTTGTTACCGTGTCGGTACCGTAGTAATGAGTATAGGTAAATGAAGTACTTGTTACTGAAGTTGGGTGTACGGCTCTTTCTAAATTTGTGCCGATAATTAAATCCATATTGTTAATAGTATAATTATTAACAACAGAACCAGGTAAGACAAACATAATAGGATCTCCGATGCCGGAATCTCCATGATAAATATAGCAAGTGAGGCCATTTATCGTTAATGTTTGCCTGTATGACGCGTGAGAAGAACTGCTCGAACCAACTTTTGAACCGCTTGTTCCTAAAGTACCTGATACTAAATAAATTTTTGATTCTTGATACATATTTCCGGATGGATTATATTTTTCCTTATATGTGCAACTAATTACATAACCTGCCGTTGACCAGCTACCCAATAAGCCGCTAACATTATAATAGGTGTATTTGCCACTAGTCCATTCCGAATAACTAGCAACATACAATTTCAAATTTTTATTTTTTTCAAATACCAACGTACTACCATAATAAACTTTACCTATAGATGTACTCCCAGAGTAAACTTTATCGAGTTTAGCACTTCCGAAATAAATACTCATCGCATTACTCCGGAATGAAATAGTAAGTGTTTGAATCAGGGCTTGAAGGTAACGCTGACACTTTTTTAAACTTAGTGTTGATATAGGCCGTTGTCGCAATATTTGTGCCGTTTGAGCCAACCCCTGGTGTGACAGCGCTTGTGAAAGCATTTCCGGAAGCATCGTAACCAACCCCAATACCTGCCCACGTATTGTCAGTAGTAGTACCTTTATAGCAAATAAGCTGAACTTGAGCTTTTTGATCGGTTGCCCAAGTCTGGTAAATACCCCATGTTGATTTGCCGGCACTATCAAGACCATTTACTGCCACGCTGTTAACAGCGGCACTTGGAGCGGTACCTCGCGTTACTCCGGTGTTTTTAATTTTTAATTGTTTACTTGCACCGGAAATTGTTACTGTGTCAGAAAGTGTTTTCGCTCCGCCAATAGTTTCGCTTCCGGTTTTATGCACCAAACCGCTATCAGCAGGAATACTGTTCTGAACAGTTGTTAATTCTGTTTTTGTGGCGTAAGTGTTAGCAATATTATTACCGCTTGCATCCGCTGTTGCCTTTGCCGCTGTTCCCGACGTTGACAATTTTCCGGCCAATGCCGTGTAAGCACCGCCCGAAGTCAGCGCATTACTCGAACCGGAAGTCGGACTTGAATCAAGTTTTACTTTTCCGGCCGTTGAGGTTGAGGCAGTCGGAATATTATCCGTATACGGATATAAAACGTCACCGCTCTTATTTTTGAGCTTTACATTTCTGTTTGCCATAAATTTCTCCTGTTATTATGTTATACTAAACCGTTTATCGTCCATGTCTTATCGCCGGTGGAATATCTATACCCATACGCGTAGTTGTTTGAAGATGGCCAAAGTTTAAATTGAGTGTCATCAATAGAAGCTGGGTATGTTATATCCCCATTTTTCATATCCTCTTTCAATACTACAGAATTTAAGGTGCTATTTTGCATTACGTATATATTAGTACTTGATGTTAATCCCCAGCTTGAAGATGTATAACCGTATAGAAAAATAGTTATGTTATTGATAATCGTGCTACTTACGTAAGTATATTCTTGAGTCTCATTGTTTATTTTAATTTTTGAACCAGAAGCACCAAGATTACCCGTAATTGTGGTTATAACAGCAGTACCTAATTCACTGTAATTGGAAGAAGTAAAAAATAACATCCACGGATTATTTGTTGTTTGGCCGCCAATAACATAGAATTTTGTATACATATTCTGGCCAGCAGAGACATTATTGTCATAGTAACAATATAATTTTAATCCCGCCGCTTTTTGGTACACCAGCTCACTTCCGTGATAAACTTTGCCGATAGATGTGTCACCGACATAAATTTTACCGATTTTATTACTTCCGAAATAAATACTCATAGCATTACTCCGGAATAAATTGTGCCTAATTTATCAAAGGGGGCAGTAAATACCGCCCCACAATGCAAATCGACACTTAAGTTCAAGTCCATATTAATCAAAGTCCAAGTCCTTTAGTCCAGTTAGTCCAAAAAGTTACAATTACGCCATTTCTTCGTAAGTAATGATTTCCGCTTTAGTTGCGTAAGTAGTTGTGATTACGTTACCACTTGCATCGGCCGTGGCCTTTGCCGCCGTTCCGTTAGCCGCCAATGCGCCGACATCCGAGTAAGTTAAGCTGATATCGGCACTTAAAGCCTTATTGTTGACCTTGCGTGTTGTCGGAACATAGCCTGTTAAATCAACTTTACCGGTTTCCATAGCCGCAATTTTGTAATAGCCAATCTGAACAGCACCTGTTTCAAGAGCTGAAATAAGAGCATCATCGGTTGTGTAGCTGTAGCTTGTAGTTGTGCTTTCAACCGAATAAACCCATAAATCCGGCACTTCTTTTGCCTGAATAAAGATGTTATCGCCGACTTTATAGTCCGTGTTTGCCGCGGCATTTAAGGCCGTAACCAGAGCCGAATAAGATTCAAACGAAACCGCTCTGGCACGTCCCTCGGCAATGCTTTTGGCTGTGTTTGCCGTTGTTTCAACCGCCGACAAGGCTGTTTTTGTGGCATAGGTATTAACGATATTGTTACCGCTTGCATCTGCCGTAGCTTTGGCCGCCGTTGCGGTTTTATCGAGTTTGTTATCCAATGCGGTTTTCGCACCACCGGAAGTCAACGCTTTTGTGGAACTTGCGGTAGGTGTTGCTTCCAGCTGAACAATACCTTTCGCCGATGTCGATGCGTCCGGTACGTTCGTGGTATACGGCTCTAAATAGTCGCCGTTTGCGTTTTTAAGTTTAATGCGTTTTGTAGCCATTTATTTTCTCCTAAAATTGAGTTAATCCATTTCTTCGTAAAAAATAACATCAGCAATCTTGGCATACGTTTTACTGATATCATTACCTTCGGCATCGGTTTGATGAATTTGCTCGGCAACTTCATCCAATGCTTGGGCGACTGCGCCGGAAGTAATGAGTTTATTACTCCCTGCGACCGGCGAGGTATCAAGATCGATACGCGATGCCGGAATTTTGCTCTTATCTTCAGCCATTTTGCACCTCACATGTCTTCATAAAGAACTGCATCTAAGTCCGATCCCATGGACTGAAAATCGTTTAAATACTTCACACACCACCGCTCATTGGCTGAGAGTGGATACCTTAATTTCACAACTTGTCCGTCATTGGCCAAACTATATGTATCAGGCATAAGTGATAAGTTCTCAACGCTGACAACCAATACTTGATCTAGGCTTACCAACGTTTCGGGAAGTACCAAATCCGTCTGGTTTTCTGTTGCCACACCGGTAACCGTTACCGGAAAGCATCCCTTGGTCTTTTCCTCCGCCAGTTCCACCCATTCACGCGCCGAGTGCTTGCCGCCAAGTTCTGCAACTTCTTCATCTGTACCGTTCGCCCATGCTTTGGCTTCAATCGCATATTGTTGCGCGGCGGCTTCAGATACAGCGGCGCGGTTGGCGGCGGTTGTGCTTTTTGTGGCTTGGGTTGTGGCAGTCTGAGCGGCTGTCTGAGCTTGAGTTACAAGGTCATTTGTGCCGGATTCAATCGCGTTTGTGATGTCTTGGATGGCTTTAGCGGCACTCGGAACATTACCGTTTTCGGTATGAACCACCGTGTTGGCATCGCCGTTTGCGATATCGTGCATAATCAGAATTTCGTTGTTCAGCGATACCCTGGCATCGTTAATCACTTTGGCCGCACTCGGCACAGTTCCGTTTTCCGTTTGTACAACCGTTGTTGTAGTTCCGTTGGCGATAGAGTGCAGGATTTGTTGATCCGCTTCCATTCGCACACGCATATCTTCAAGCACTTTGGCCACACTCGGCACTTTGCCGCCCTCGGTTGTTACCGTGGTGGTTTTAGAGCCATGAACAACGGTGTGCAACAATCCGGTATCTACCTCGGCCTTATTGACCGCGGCATCTAATCTTTCTTGCATATTTGCCATTGAAAAATCCTCTAGTTAAGTTTTTGCGGACAAGATTTGTGTACGAGGATGTGGAGCTTATCAACTGACAGCTCCAACTTCTGAAAGTCGGAATCCATGATGATAAGCATCGCATCTTCGGTAATTGTCGGGCGGTCACGGATTTCAAGTTCGGTTGTGATCTGCCATAACCGACCGGCGATTATGTTGGCCTCAAACTGTTGCGTGAACCGCGCTTCTTGCTCGGTTAATCCGATACCGCCCAAAAGCGTAATGACGAACCATTCTGCACCTTCTTTAGCGTAATATTTGTACCACGCCTCAAACAAGCAGAACTGCTCCGGCGACATTATCCATTTGACCGCGATTTTACTCGGTGTCTGCGTATAACGCCGCCGTTGCCGCGCTGGTCCGGCTTCCATATCAGTGCGGATAATTGCTTCGTCCGGCCGTATGGAATATCCCTCAACAGTCGGATAAGGCAGACGTTTAGGAAAGGTTATTGTTGTCATCTGTAACTCCCATAAGCCGGATTAAGTCCGTAACGTTGCTCTAAAAGCGGCGATAAACCTTCGCCTTTAGAGATGTTTTTGCCGATTGCGCCCTCAATTTTTTCAATCACAACATCAAGGTTAAATTCGCCGTTACCGAGATTTGACTTCGTAACTTTGGTTTTAACCTCGGATGCGGCGTTATTTACCACGTTGACG
>JAFUXW010000160.1 GCA_017477035.1 Alphaproteobacteria bacterium
AACGCTTGCACAGCAAGTATAAACGGTAATTATTGTATTTTGTATGAGCCGATTTATGCCGATTACGACAATGACACCGCCGAAACGATAAAGCAAATCGACCGCAACAACGTGGTTTATGAGGCAATTTGCGAGAAATGATAATGCCCCGATTGAGAAATCAGTCGGGGCGTTTTTTTGTTTTAAATCTGCCGATATTATTGTCGGTATTTTTTATGGAGAAAATGATATGATATATGCTTATGTACGTGTTTCAACCGATAAGCAAACACTTGAAAATCAAGAATTTGAAATTAAAAATTTTTGCGAAAAAGAAAAAATCTGCATTGATAAATGGGAGATGGAAACCATCAGCGGAACCAAGAATTTTGAAAAACGAAAGTTGGGTAAGCTCTTAAAACGCCTCAAAAAAGATGATATTTTAATATGCTCGGAAATTTCGCGTTTAGGGCGCAACTTGTTGCAGATTATGACAATTTTGAATATTTGTATGCAACGTGAGGTGCAAGTATGGACAATTAAAGATAATTACCGTCTTGGCGCGGATATTCAGAGCAAGGTTTTAGCTTTTGCATTCGGGCTTTCAGCGGAAATTGAACGAAATCTTATAAGTCAGCGAACAAAGGAGGCTCTTGCACGTCTTAAAGCCAGCGGTAAGCCTTTAGGCAGAAAATTAGGTTGCGGAAATAAAACGCATAAACTGGATGGAAAAGAAGAAAAAATCAGACAATTACTCAAGCGCGGGATTTCACAAAATAAAATCGCCAAAATGCTTGGTGTGAGCCGCATTACGATGAATAAATATGTGCGAGAAAATATTAAAAACAGATATAATCAAAGGTTCGTTAAAATTTATCTGCTTTACAAAATTAGACTGAAATACGCTTAATAAGTTGATTGAAGTGCAAAAAAATATGAAAATTAACTAAAAAATTGTTGCATATATTAAAAAAAACGGGTAAATTTTAACGAACATTAGTGTTTATCAAAAGGTTAAAATTTATTAAAAATTATTGCAAAATATAAAAACTTTTGGTAAATTTTAACGAACATTTAATGTTAACTGCTGAAATTTAATAACAAAAAGGAATTTGGACTATGAAGTACTCTCGTTCTGCGATTACACAACTTACCAGATGGTATAGACAAGTTTTAATCAAATGCGCATTTTTGAATGCGGCGATAATGGCCGGCACATTTTGTGCACCTGCTGTTGCAGATGCGACGGAAATAAACCAGAACGGAGTACCGTTTCAAACAAACACAACGATTGATAATGCGGCTAATCCCCACATTTTCAATATCAGCACTACCACAACCAATAGTGCGGGTAATGTCGGTATCAATACTTTCGGTAAATTTAACGTCAGTGAGGGTGATACCGCCAATTTAAATTTAATAAATCAGCAGAATAAATTAGTTAACCTTGTCTTTGATTCCTCAGCTTCACAAATAGATGGTATAGTTAATTCCTATAAAAACGGGCAAATCGGCGGTGATGTGTTGTTTGCTAACCCGAATGGTTTTGTGGTGGGCAGAACCGGTGTGTTTAATGTTGGTTCCTTAACTTTAATGACACCGACCGAAGATACAATGAAAAAAGTGTTCAAAGATAATGCTGTTGTTGAAGATAACTTGAATGCTTTGGTGTCGTTTAATATGGGCGGAACGGATTATTTGCTTTTGGGCGGCGAAGAAACAGATATTGAATTAAATCCGGCAGATATCAGTATTGACGGAACGATTAACTCCGGTGCAGGTATTACTATTGCTAACGGCGGAAAAGAAATTAACATCAACAACGGAGCTGAGTTAAACGCAAATATGGACTTTAACGTTTCCGACGGCAATGTTACGGCATCAAAGAAACAAAATGTAGAACCAACATCAGGCAAAAGAACAACTAAGACCGATATATACGGCCGGACAACAACTTCAATAGAATATAAGCTTGCGATGGATGGCGGAAACGGTGTTGCCATTGTTTCAAAAAATCAGGGAAAAAACGACGATTATTTGGCAGCAATTGTTAATTTGAACGGTAAAGTAGATGCCAACGGTTCGGATGTTATTGCTCAGACCGAAACTTATAGCACAGGATCCAGAAGTGCTGCTCAATATAATAAAGCTTCACAACAGAATGTGGCACTTTCTAAAGTTACGGTCGGCGGAAATGGAGAGGTAAATGGGCGCAATATTGCTTTGAACGCCAGAACGATAGCATCAAAGGTTAACAGTGATATTGCGGACTCCGGAAACGAGTGGTACGCCTGGATGGATAAGCCTGCGAACTTTATTCTGAGTGATATGATTCATATTGCAGATATGAAATCTTCAGTTGAAGTTTTACGCGGCGCAAGATTAACAGCAACGAAAGATGTAAGCGTTAGCGCTACAACAGATTTTAATGCCAGTGCAAAATCTATATTTGAAACTTTAGCATTCAGCTATGCCGACCTTGATGTGGTAACCGAAGCTATTGTTCGCAGCGGTTCAACCATCACAGCGGAAAATCTTAATGTTTTATCTACAACGAATATAGATTTTACAACAGGTGCAGTGGCAACCAATATGTTAGAAATGGGCTTTGATGTTTTTGATCACTCTTACGGCCATGGCGGGGCTTATGCCGTATCTGTTTCTTTGTTGGATGTGTCAAATAGAGCCGTCATAGAAAAAGAAGTTGCGTTGAATATTGCAAAAGA
>JAFUXW010000161.1 GCA_017477035.1 Alphaproteobacteria bacterium
CTCTTGGTTGCGATAAACACTTTAACCAATTTTAACACTCCTGGTAACAAATCATCACCGCGCTGAACTTTTTCAACTTTATCCTCATAATGCTTTCTTATGCTTTCAAGACGAGCATCAAAAGCTGCGGTATATTCTTCTATCTTTGCCATTAAGACATCGTCTTTTACAACAATATTGCGCCATTGGACCGAAGGAAGTGTATCCAACATTTCATCAGTTAATTTTGATTTCTTGGCAATACCCTTCGGAGCATCAACAACTGTTTGACCGTTTAACATAGCTTTAAGACGTTTCTCATAGCTACGGCGAATAATAGCCATTTCATCATCACGATCTTTAGCCAAAGCAGAAATTTCATCTTGTTCAATTGCTAAAGCACGTTCATCTTTTTCAACACCGCGACGCGAGAAAATACGAACATCAACCACAATACCATCTACACCAGGTTGAGCACGTAGTGAAGTATCACGAACATCACTGGCTTTTTCTCCAAAAATTGCACGAAGTAATTTTTCTTCAGGAGTAACCGGAGATTCTCCTTTAGGAGTAACTTTACCTACCAAGATATCACCGGCTTTAACGTGGGCACCCACGTATACGATACCAGCTTCATCCAAATTACGCAAAGCATCTTCGCCGACATTCGGAATATCACGAGTAATTTCTTCCTGACCGAGTTTGGTATCACGAGCCATTACTTCAAATTCTTCAATGTGTAAAGATGTCAATACATCATCACGAGAAATTCTTTCCGAAAGCAAAATGGCATCTTCGTAATTCAAACCATTCCATGGCATAAAGGCGACCAAAAGGTTTTTACCTAAGGCCAACTCACCCATATTGGTACAAGGGCCGTCTGCTATAATATCGCCTTTTTTGATATGGTCTCCTACTTTAACTAACGGAACTTGGTTAATACAAGTATTTTGGTTAGAACGACGGAACTTGGATAGTTTATAAATCTCGACACCAACACCTTTGGTATCGTCCCCTTCACTTCTGATAACGATACGATTTGAATCCACTGTATCAACCACACCATCGTATTTAGCAACCAACGTAGCTCCGGAATCTTTTGCTACGGTTGCTTCAATACCGGTTCCTACCAATGGAGCTTCTGAACGCAAAAGAGGAACACCTTGACGTTGCATGTTTGACCCCATCAATGCACGGTTAGCGTCATCATTTTCCAAGAACGGGATCAATGCAGCAGCTACCGAAACCAACTGTTTAGGCGAAACATCAATGTAATTGATATTTTCCGGCTTATCAAATTCTACTTCACCACCGCGGCGACATGTTATCAATTCATTGGCAAAATGACCGTCTTCATTTACTTTTGCATTTGCCTCAGCGATTACAACATCACCTTCATCATCGGCAGACAGATATTCAACTTCATCAGTAACCACACCATTTACAACTTTACGATACGGACATTCTATAAATCCGTATTTATTAACTCTGGCATAAGTTGAAAGCGAGTTAATCAAACCAATATTAGGACCTTCCGGAGATTCAATCGGGCAAATACGTCCGTAGTGCGTAGGATGTACGTCACGCACCTCAAATCCAGCTCTGTCACGGCTCAAACCACCAGGTCCCAAAGCAGACAGACGACGTTTGTGAGTAATTTCAGACAACGGGTTGTTCTGATCCATAAATTGCGACAATTGCGAAGAACCGAAAAATTCTCTGATAACAGAAGCAATCGGTTTAGCGTTAATCAAATCTTGCGGTTTTATATTATTCAAACTTTCTGCCGTCATTCTTTCTCTGATGGCACGTTCCATTCTGAGCAAACCCATGCGGTATTGATTTTCCATCAATTCACCAACACTCTTTACACGACGATTTCCTAAGTGATCAATATCATCAACCTGACCTTTGCCGTCACGAATATCAACCAATTTCTTAACAATACGCAAAATATCGTCTTTTCTTACCACTCGGCAACTATCCGGAGCGTCTTCTTTAGAAATGTGTAAAGAAGCGTTCATCTTAACACGCCCTACAGCAGACAAATCGTAACGTTCTTCATCAAAGAACAATTGCTTAAACAACTCATCAGCGGCTTCATAGGTCGCAGGTTCTCCCGGTCTCATCACGCGGTAAATATCAAATAAAGCCTCCTGACGATTAGAGTTTTTGTCGGCGATTAATGTGTTACGGATATATGGTCCCACATTTAATCCGTCAATATATAAAACATCTATTGATTTGATTTTATTATCGGTTAATACTTTGAGTAAATCTTCGTTAATTTCATCTCCGGCTTCGGCTAAGATTTCTCCGGTCTTGGCTACAACAATATTTTTAGCCAAGAATTTACCATACATCTGTTCTTTGCTGACAACAAAATATTCCAAACCTTCATCTGTCAATTTTTGTGCCGATCTCGGAGTCAATTTTTTACCGGCATCCCATACCATTTTACCATTGTCGGCATTAACCAACGCAAAATCAAACTTA
>JAFUXW010000162.1 GCA_017477035.1 Alphaproteobacteria bacterium
ACAAAACATACATTTAAATACGCTAGTCAAAATGCGGTTAACTAATTGATTTTATTAGTTTTTACGGGAAAATGTTTGTAATTTTTACTCTGTTTTAGTGTTTTTTAGCCATAAAATAAATATTTTTCAGAATAAACAAAAAAAACACGCGTTACCATTTTTAGTAAACACGTGTCCTATTTTTTATCGACTTAAATTTAATATCCTACTGACTTATTTATACTGCGAACAATTTGGTTTTGTTTCGCTGTATCTTTCGGGGTAATAACCTTAGAGCATTCATTGTCGCGTTTAGTCATATCTTCGGCATTTGCCTTAATAAAAAACTCATTAGCTTTATCGACTATTTGCTTATAACGAGCTTCGCTTATTGACGCAGAAGCGGCAAAATATCCGGCAGCCATTTTCATATTATCATTTTCGCCATTTCCAAGGTAATCTAAGCAATAAACGATTTCTTCATCACCGGTATATATACCATCTACCATAGAAGAAGGTGTAAGAACTACTTTTTTTACAATCGGTTGCGGGGCATGATAAGACGGCTTCTTTTTCAACACAGGTTTAACCAATTGCGGAGTCGGTTTCTTATTTACAACCTTTTCAGCTTTTTCTTTTACGACAGGTTTTGCATCTGCTTTCTTCTCTTCAGCTTTCTTCTCTTCTTTTTTTATCACAGTTTTAGTTTCAAGCTTATCTTTATTTGCTAAAGTATTTTTAAGTTCTTCCCTTTCCGCAATAGTTTTCATCAATTCGTTTTGCAATGCCACTACTTTTTGTTCAGCTTGCTCGCGGGCATTTTTTTCTTCGGCAACTATAGTAGCTGCTTGTTTCATCATATCGGTATATTGACTTTCGGTTATAGTCGGAATTTCAACTTGTTTTTCAGCATTTGGAGTGTGTTCTTGCATAGAATTCGGAGTTTTTTTAACAGCAACCTCTTCCGCTACAACAGCAGTAGAAGTCTTAACTTGGTTAGCAATATTATCAGCCTGAGCCTGAATATTGTTAATAGTTTTATTTTCAACCTGTATTATTTCTTCTTTTACCTGCTCCGGTGCTTGTTGAACAACCACTTCTTTTACAGCCTCAATTACAGGAGCCGTCTGAACATTTACATTAGCTTGCTTTTGCAATTGCAGATATTGAACCAGAACCGGAGTAACTTTTTTCAAATCTTTTTTCTCTGCTATCTTTAAAGGTGTCCAACCTTTTGCGTTTGTATAGTTTAAATCGGCACCATATGACAACAAAACTTGCGTCATATCTGCATTATCTAAAGCAACGGCATAGTGTAAAGCTGTGTTTCCTTGCTCATTTGCGCCATTTGGATTTTCCTGATTGTTAAGCAATTCCAATACACGTGATATGTTATTATTCTTAACACTGTCAATTAATTCTTGAGTTGAGGCGTGAGCCTGTAATGCAAACATACTTACGAAGGCTAATAGCAGAGTTTTTTTCATCATTTATCCCCTTTCTATTCATACAAATCTTTACTGATAATATCTCATTTTTCTATTTTTGCAAGAATTTTATAAAGGCCATCTCTGTTTTAAGATGACCTTTATATTATTTTATAGCTTTATTTCAATATGGAGTTCTTTAAGTTGCTTTTCGTCCACCGTATTAGGAGCTTGCATCATTAAATCTTGAGCTTTACCATTAAGCGGGAACAAAATCACATCACGAATTATCGGTTCATCAAGCAAAAGCATAACTGTTCTATCAATTCCAGGAGCACAACCTGCGTGTGGAGGAGCGCCATATTTAAACGCATTTATCATACCACCGAACTTATTATCAACCACACTACTATCATATCCGGCTATTTCAAATGCTTTATACATGATTTCAGGTATATGATTACGAACGGCACCGCTGGCAAGCTCTACTCCGTTGCACACTAAATCATATTGATAGGCTAATATATCCAGAGGATTTTTATTGTTCAGAGCATCTAAACCTCCTTGTGGCATTGAAAACGGATTATGCGAAAATTCGACAGCGCCTGTTTCTTCATTTTCTTCATAAAAAGGAAAATCGACAATCCAACAAAGTTTAAAGGAGTTTTTATCAAACAGTTCCAGTGCTTCCCCTAACATATTACGAACTATTCCGGCAAATTTATTAATTGTTTTTGTTGTTCCGCCCATAAATAAAACGGCATCTCCTTCTTCTAATGAGAACAGATTTTTTAACTCAGCTAATTTTTCTTCGGAAAGGAATTTAGCAATGCCTTTAACACCATTTTCAGATAGTGCAACATAAGCTATACCTCCCATTCCTTGTTCTTTAGCATATCCATCAAATTTATCAAAAAACGAACGAGGTTTGTTTCCGGCTTTTGGAGCTTTAATAGCTCTGATTTGTTCTCCGTTTGCCACTTTGCCGTCATAAACGCCGAACCCTGAATTGATAAAAAATTCGGTAGCATCTTGAATAATCAGAGGATTGCGTAAATCAGGTTTATCACTTCCGTATTTAATCATTGCATCTCTAAACGCAATACGCTCAAACGGAGCTTGAGAAACTGTTTTGCCATTTGCAAATTTATTAAAAATCGTCCCCATAGTATGTTCTATTACTTTAAACACATCTTCTTGGGTAACAAAAGACATCTCCATATCAAGCTGATAAAATTCCCCCGGAGAACGATCAGCTCGTGGGTCTTCATCTCTGAAACACGGCGCTATCTGAAAATAACGATCAAAACCTGACACCATCAATAACTGCTTAAACTGTTGCGGAGCTTGCGGCAGTGCATAAAAACGACCAGGATTTAATCTTGAAGGAACTAAAAAATCGCGAGCACCTTCCGGTGAAGATGCCGTTAAAATAGGCGTTTGATATTCGGTAAACCCTTGCTCAATCATTAATCTGCGCATTTCTGCTATAACTTTTGAACGCAACATAATATTATTATGAATCCGTTCTCGGCGTAAATCTAAAAAACGATACTTCAAACGCAACTCTTCCGGTTCGTTTCCTTCACCGAAAACCTGTATCGGTAATACATCTGCTTCAGAATATATTTTAACTTCACTTACCTTTATTTCAATATCACCGGTAGGCATATTTTTATTAACACTTTCTCTGGCAACAACTTCTCCGTCAAAGCCGACAACGCTTTCTACGCGAATATCCCTTACTTTTTCAAATAAATCAGAAGAGCTGTCAAATACGCATTGAGTTATACCATAGTGATCACGCAAATCTATAAAACACAAATTACCTAAATTACGTTTGCGATGTATCCATCCTGCCAATCTAACTTTTTGTCCTATATTTTCAACTCTTAGTTCTCCGCAGGTATGCGTTCTGTATTCGTTCATTATTTCCTCTTTTTACAGTTAAAAACTACACTTGTTCTAAAGCCAATTTATTATAAAATCAACCATAAATTAAAAAAATATTAAGCAATATTTTATATCCTGAACAAAATGGAGAAAAAGATGCAAATTATAGATACTGATGAAAAACTGATAAATTTTTGTAACGTTTTGGAAAAACAAGATTTTATAACCGTAGATTCCGAATTCATCCGCGAACATTGTTATTATCCGAAATTATGCTTATTGCAAGTTGCCTATAACGAAGATTGTGCTGTAATAGATCCCTTGGCAAATATTGATTTATCACCTTTTTTTGATATTTTGCAAAACCAAAAAATTGTTAAAGTTTTTCATTCAGGTAGACAAGATATTGAAATTTTTTACAATTTGTCAGGCAAAACTCCAAAAAATGTGTTTGATACTCAAATCGCAGCGATGGTATGCGGTTTTGCCGAAAATATCGGATACAGTAATTTGGTGCGCGATATTATGCATATTGATATAGATAAATCTCAGCGCCTAACCGATTGGAGCATACGTCCTCTTGATGAGGCTCAACTTAAATATGCTGTATGTGATGTTACATATTTGGTTGATTGCTACAAATATTTACGTGAATATATGCAAACAAATAATCGTCAGGATTGGATTAAGGAAGAAATAATTACTCTTTGTGATGAGCACGGATATTGTATAAACCCTGATGAAGTATGGTTAAAAATCAAACATACAGCTCATTCTCCCCAATTTTTGGCTGCTCTTAAGTATTTAGCGTCTTGGCGCGAAAAACGTGCCCAAAAATTCAATACCCCGCGTTCATCTATTCTCAAAGATGAAGTTTTGCTTAATATTGCCAGCACCTTTCCTAAATCACTTAGTGAGCTAAAAACCGTTCGTAACCTGAAATCAGAAGTGATAAATGGGAGATTAGGAGAAGAAATTATTGAAGCTTTGCAAGAAGCTTCTCATAATCCGATGCCAAGTGAAATTTGTCGGGCAGACAGAAAACAACATCACAGTGTTCCAAATCACGAACAAAGCCTTATGGAAATATTGAAACTTCTGCTTAAAATAAAATCACAAGAAGCCGGTGTCATTGCAAAATTGGTTGCTGATGATGAAGATTTGCGATATATTGTACTTAATCAACCGCAAAATACTAAAACAATGCAATCGTGGCGTTATGATATATTCGGTAAATTTGCTGAACAAATATGTAAAGGTAAACTTTCAATAACTTATAATCCCAAGAAAAAAGTTATAGAAGTGAAATAATTATCCTCGTAGTTTGTGCGCTTTGTAACACCCTAAAATCTGAAATTCTTCAGAGAAGAATTTTAATTCGGCAAGTGCATATTGTAATGCTTTGGAATCAATATGTTTCTCAACCTCTATATAAAATTGCGCCGAAAAAAATTTTCCGTTTAATAAATAACTCTCTAATTTAGATATATTTATTCCGTTTGTAGCAAAACCACCCAACACTTTATACAAAGCGGCCGGAATATGTTTAGTTGTAAATACTATTGAAGTTATAAACTTATCCCCGTCATCTCGTAAAACCTCTTCATCTTTTTGCATTATCAAAAAGCGAGTTGTGTTATTATCGGCATTTTCAATATTTGAAGCCAAGACATCTAATCCGTATATCTGTGCAGCCATTTTTGAAGCTATAGCAGCCTTACTTTTATCTTGTTCCAAGGCAATTTTTTCACATGACTTGGCGGTATCTATTCGTGAAACTGCTTTAATATTGTGACGTTTTAAAAAATTACTGCACTGTGCCAAAGCTTGCGGATGAGAGGCGGCAGATACAATATTTTCCAGTGTTGTTCCTTTAACTCCCAATAATTGATGTTCAATACGCATAAAGTGTTCGCCTATAATATGCAGACCTGCTTTAGGTAATAAAAAATGCACATCAGACACTCGTCCTGCATTAGAGTTTTCAACAGGTATAACAGCTTTATCAACCAAGCCGTTGTTTACCAATTCCATTGCGGTTTCAAACGTATCACAAGCCACGTATTCTTGATTGGGAAATAATTCCAGACAAGCTATGTGCGAATAGGCTCCGGCAACCCCTTGATATGCGATTTTTTGCATTATATTGTCCTCTATTTTTCCTCTGATAAATCTTTTTGACCGTGCAGCAATTTAACTTCTTTGCGTGTCATGTTGTATTTATCAGACAATAAGTCAAATTTCTGTTCAATATTAGCCACCCCCTTTATATTCATAAGGCTAATCATTAAATTATAAAGCAAATCATTCGTCCAGTAAGCTTCTGCATTCGCTTTCATATTTTCAACCTGCTCTTTGCGCTCATTCGTAAATTTTTCAGATAAGTTTACAATAAGAGGAATACGAGCCATACGATAAGTAAAGCGAGAACTTTCATGACCT
>JAFUXW010000163.1 GCA_017477035.1 Alphaproteobacteria bacterium
GGTTCTGATTTAATTCATCTATTTTTATCGGATATGAAAAATTTTTTTGCATTATAAAATCCTTGTGTTATATATAGCAATATAAACACAGATTATAGGGAATTATACAGATGTCAATACGCAAAATATTTTTTCTTTCAATGGTGCTTGTTTGCACTTCTTGTTCGTCTGACTTATTTTTGAAGCATAACGGAAATATGCCGGAAGAAAATAAAGTGGCAAGAGTGGCAATAGGTCAGAGTAAAACAGATGTGCAGGAAATCTTGGGTAATCCGAGTTCTGTAACCGGATTAAGTGATGATCACTGGATTTATATGTCGTCAACACAAAAAAAAGTAGCATTTTTGCATCCTGAAGAATTAGATAGAGAAATTTTGGCATTAACGTTTGACAATGGCAAAGTCAGTAAAATAGAAAAATTTGATTTACAAGATGGTAATAAAATTAAGATAGATGAAGATGAAACTCAAACTGCGAATCCTAATATCGGATTTTTCCGCAAATATTTTGGTGGCGTAGGACAATATTTACCGTTTGGCAACGGCAAATCTGATAGGGATATTTAATAATGAATGAGATTATATCTGATGACATTAAGATAAGATTGCCACACACTTTAACTCATTTCGGTATTAAAGGAGAGGTAGGAGAAGTATTTGAAGGTCCGCTGATTTATGATGTGCAATTTAAATTGGCAGAAGGTTCAAAATTTTCTTATTTGGAAGGATTGATTAAAGATATTGCCCGTGAACTTGGAGTTAGCGGAATCAGAGTTTCACAAATTCCGAATTCCGTTTATATAAGCTTTGAAATTCCGTTGCCACAAGCAAAGACTGTTCCGTTTGCTCCGATTACCTATTCTGCCGAATTTATGAGATCAACTTATACTTTGCCTGTTTGTATCGGAGTCAATATGCACGGTGAACCGGTGATGAAAGATTTGAGTAAAATGCCTCATCTGTTGGTGGCTGGCACTACCGGCTCAGGTAAATCGGTTGGACTCAACTCGTTTATTTTATCATTGATTACAAAGAAAAAGCCTGAAGAACTTAAATTGGTTCTCATTGATCCGAAGCGTATTGAATTTAGTATGTATAATAATCAAAAATATATGTTGCGACCGGTTATTACCGATATGAATTCTGCTTGCGCCTGTTTGTCGCAATTAGCAGGAGAAATGGAAGAACGCTACAGCGTATTTGAAAAAGAAATGGTGCGCAATATTAGTGAATATCACAAAAAAGGCGGCAAAATGCCTTATATTGTTTGCGTTATTGATGAGTTTGCCGATTTAATAATGTTTGATAAAACAGTTGAAAAACAAGTTCAAATATTGGCACAAAAATCGCGTGCGGCCGGAATTCATTTGATTATTGCCACTCAAAGACCATCGGTTGACGTTATTACCGGAACGGTTAAAGCAAATTTACCGACAAGATTATCTTATAAAGTATCTTCTCCGGCCGATTCTATGACTATTTTGAATACAACAGGTGCCGAAGATTTGGTCGGACGAGGGGATTCTCTGCTATTGGAAGAAAACGGCACTCTTACACGCGTTTTGGGAGCGTACGTTTCCGATGATGATATTATGAGCACTTTGGAGCCGTATCGTTGCAAAATGGAAGATAAAAAAACTTATGATATTGTCTTGAAAGAAAAACAAGATGAGCAAAAAGTTGTTATGTCGGAAACAGAGCAAAAAAAGGGAATCTTTGCAAAGATATGGGATTTTTGGTGCAGATTGGGAAAACGCAATCAGAATCGTATTATTAATATGATTGTCGGCTTTGTAATGGCAATGTTTGGAGCAAAAACAACAACGAGCTCTTCTACTCGTCGTTTGCGTGATGCGGTGCAAAAAACTGCTAAAAAAATCAGTAAAAGAAAATAGCGATTCGAATAAAATACTACGAGTGTCCAGTTATGGATACGAAACTATCCATACGTATTCCGGTTATATCCATAGCACGTTGCCATTTATCGGCATCTTTGGTGTGAAACAAAAGTTCTTTATCTGATTCGGTGACTAACCAATCGTTATTTAAGATTTCATTTTCAAGTTGTCTCGGTTGCCAAAATGAATATCCCAATGCTACTAATTTATCATCAGGCCCTTTATCAAAGGCAATGTCTGCAATTATTTCATTGGTAGATGATACGGCAATACCATCTGCTATTTCGATAGTTCCATCTTTTATATAATCATTGGAATGCAAAACCATGCCACGTATTTTTTCCAATGGTCCTCCGGTATACAAATTTACTTCATTTAATTTTTCATAGCTTTTTAGCGGCAATTGTAAAGATAAATCGGAAAAAGTATATTTCTCCAATGGTTTATTAACAATAATCCCCATTGCTCCGCGATTGGTATGTGAACAAACATATACAACAGAGCGAGAAAAAATATCATCCCTGTCTAGCACGGGCATAGCTACCAAAAACTTCCCCATTAAAGAATATTTATCAATAAATTCATCCATTTTGCTACATACCATAAAAAATAAGTTTGTTTTTTTACCATTTTAGTGTATCATAAATTTGATAATATTTGAAGAATAAACATCAAAAAAATTAAATATTTATACTCTTATATAGTTTGTCTGTTTTTGTTTTTCAACAATTTTGCTTGTGCGGCAGAAAAAGTTGTTATGCCCGAGGATTTTAAAGGTTCGGCAACTATGCGTCAGGTAGAGTTGCTTAATAACGGAGAAAATACGCATCTGACCGGCGAACAGATGTTTAAGATACTTTATGAAATAGGTTCTTACTTTTATAATAAATATACTCTAGATGATGTATTTAAAGAAGATTTTGCTGATAAAATTCGTCCGTTTTTTCCTAAAGATACAGAAAAAGAGATTGAAGATAAATTGACGTTACTTAGGGTCGGAGTTAATGTATATGATAAAGTAAAAGCCGTATATAATGAATACATAAAAAAGACATTGGTTCCGCAAGTTTATCGAAAAGTTAAAAGTGCAGAGGAATATGATCACCCAGACGATGTGAAATATATCGAAGCAGATCCCGGTTATTTTGTTAAAGTTAATAATTTTAAAAAATTTCTAACATACAGCGATAATGAAGAAGAACGTCAGGCTATTGTGGAATTTGAACGAAGAGGGGAAGACGAAAACAGTATACGTAATAAAGTTATTCGTATTATAAAAACTGCAGACTGGAAAAAGGCGTTGTTTTACGGCACGGTTTATGAAAACCCGTTGGCATCAAAACAAGGAGTTTCGGCTCAGCAAGAAAGTATGGATGTTAAAGTTAGACTCGTTTCAAAAAATACCTATATCCGAGGCGAGAAAGAACTTTATGTAGGTATAGAATTTAAAACAGCTTTATACACTTTTATAGTTGCCAATGATATATCAGATAAGATAACCAAACCGCAAGTAGATTTGAGTGCATCGGAAAATATCGAGAAAAGTGAGATTCTGTATCCTTTTCCTTTGAACGCCGGAAATTACCCGTATATACATAAATATTTCGGAGAATTTTTGCTTCCGATAAAAATAACAGTGCAAGATGCTAATAAACCGGTGATGGTCAGAGCTAAAGTCAAATTTTTTTCCTGCGATAATAATCTTAATTGTTCTCCCGAGGAATTTGACTTTGAACTGCCTCTTTAACTGATGGCGAAGAAATACTTTCGAACGGATATGATAATTATTTTAATATGACCTTATCCAGAATACCTACTATTAATAGTAAGCATATTTCTTTGAAGAAATTTGTAGTGGATACGGATAAAGAAAATAATCAAATTTTGCGCTTGGAATTTGTAAGTGATAAGAAAATAAAAAATTTTAAGATTTTTGCCGAAGCAAAAGAAGATATTGTTCTTTTTGATTCGCCGCTTATAAGTTTGCAAGATAATAAAGTTTATATAAGACTGAATCCCCATGGCAAACAAAATACCCTTGACATGGCGGATATGACTTTTACAATCAGTGCCGTATTAAATAATTCATATTATTACCGTCAAACACTACAAGTAGGTATTTCATCGGATTTTGATGTGGATGCTATAAAGCTGAATTTCGGACTTCTTTTCTTGGCAATATTCGGCGGGCTTATTCTTAATTTTATGCCATGCGTTTTTCCTGTTATATCACTAAAAATGATGGCATTCAGCAAGACAAAAGCTAAACAAAGGGCAGGGCTGAAAAAAGATTTACGTTATACAGTTATCGGAATTTTCAGCGGTTTTTCAATGTTAATTATAATGTTGTGGCTGGCAAAATACTTGGGATATTCCTTGGGGTGGGGAATGCAATTCCAGAGTATGGGATTTTTAGTAACAATGACGTTTGTGGTCACAAGCATTGTTGTGGCTCTTCCGGTATTTAATTTTAACGATATGACACTGCCGGATATGGGAAAATATTCGGGTTTCATAATCGGCAATTTTGCGGTGCTGTTGGCTACTCCTTGCACTGGTCCTTATTTAGCAAGTGCGGTCGGATTCGCTTTAGCCGGCAGCTATATGGATATTTTGGTAATTATGTATGGTGTGGCATTGGGATTGTCATTACCGTATCTTCTTATTCTGGCTTTGAAACAGCCGGAAACTTTTTTCCCAAAACCAGGGTATTGGATGCACAATCTGGAAATATTTATGCAGATAATGCTATATTTAACAATCGCATGGTTCTTACTATTGATGTTGGAACAAACAGATTGGGAATTTGTACTTAAATTTGCAGTAATTATATTGTTATTTGCCTTTGTTATTTGGATTTGCAAAAAGTTTTTGGAGTATCTGAATGGTATTTTGGATGAACGTATACCGTTGGATGTTTTGGTTAAAATTAGACGCGGTGTATATGTGGCTATGTTGGGATTTTTTGTCGTGTGTTCATTGATTTGCACAAATATGGCACAAACCGCTTTTCAAAAAAATTATGAGGAAAATATGAAAAATCGCCTGACATTTATTGACAGAGATTTAATAGATAAACACCTCAACGACGGGCATCCTGTATTAGTAGAAATCAGTGCTGATTGGTGCTTGACTTGTCATGCCAATAAAATGTTTGTGTTTAATAAAACAAATATGAAAAATTGGAAACAAAATTATGATTTGGAATTTTTGCGGGTGGACTGGACTAATTATAATAAAGAAATTTTGGATTATATGGGCAAATTCGGTCGCAAGGGTTTACCTTTTTATATTTTGTATACTCCGTTTGTAAAAGAAGGAATGGTATTGCCTGAAATATTTGAAGAAAGTGATTTATCACAAATTTTAAGAGTTTCCAAAATTCGCTAATCATTACCGAGAAATTTGCGTAATTCAGGTAACGCAGTATAAGCATCTTTACGCCCCAGTTCGTAAACTTCGCGTAATATCAGCTTATTTTTTTCGGTGTGGCTGATTTTGATTAATTTGCTAGGGCGTATAACAAAAACCTCTCCTTGATTCTGCATTGCCTCAATTTCATCCAGTTCTTGGTTATACATGATGTGACGATTTTTAATCGCTTTAATAAAATTAGGAAATTTTCGATACATAAAATTGGCCAGCCAAGCCAGTTTATTTGGTTTTTTGATGTAACCTGCAGCACGCGTTTGTACTACCACGCATTTGTCATATCCCATATTTTGAAAAGCTTTAACTGGAATGCTGTCGGCAATTCCTCCATCTAGATAAAATTTATTTTTTATTTTACTGATACGCGAAACAAAAGGCATAGAGGCAGAAGCACGTAAATAAGGCATTTTATTGCGCAATTCTTCGCATTTGATATATTCGGCACTACCTGTTTCAAGATTGGTGCAGGTTACGTAAAAAGCGGTGGAAGAGTTTTCAAAAGCTTCATGATTGAATGGAAAAAGTTTCTCCGGTAAATCATGATAACAAAATTTTTCACCGACCATATTTCCGGTAGTAACTAAAGAATAAAAACTCATATAACGTTTATCTGCAGCATACTTTAATGTATAATTTATGCTTCTTCCTATTTGTCCGGAAACAAACGAGCAACCATGAATTGCACCGGCAGAAACTCCTATAACACCATCAAATCCGATATTGTTTTCGGCCAAAATATCTAATACTCCGGCTGTGTATATGGCACGATGTGCCCCGCCTTCAAGCACTAATCCGGTTGCCATATCGGTATTCCGCAACTGTTAATTTGATTATCAGGATACGATCTCAGCATGGCTGAATTAAAGCTTTCTTTTTTACCGTTTTTATTACAATATCCTTTTTCCAATTTGCCGTTTTTGTATCTCATTCTGCCATATAACGTACCATCAGCCAAATAAACATCAAGCATTCCGTCTAATTTGTTATTTTTATAATTAGCAGAAATTTCTATACCTCGTCCGGGATGATAGAGCTTAAACATTCCGTTCTTTTGTCCGTCTTTGTAATACAAGCGCATTTTAGGATTGCCATTTGGATAGAAATATGAACATAAGCCAGTAAGATAACCTTTTTTATAATTTTCTATGCTCTCATATCCTCCATCGGAATTCTTTTTGGCGATTTTTCCTTCAAGAGGTTTTTTGTCGGCATCTGTGCAGAATTTAACATCATCGCTGTCTGTTACGCAACTGAAATTCTTGGGCTGCTCCAGAGAGCTTCTTATTAGAGAAACAGCTTCAAAATTTTGTTCAGATGCTTGAGGTTGAATCTGCTCTGTTTCAGTATCCATATCCATTTGCAGAGCCTTTTGTGCACCATATTTCATCTGGTATCTTGGTTGCTTTCGAACAGGCTGTGCTGATTTCTTACCAGGAATTGATATTCCACAGTAGGCTGAGGAAATTGTACAAAACAGAGCTGTTAAAGCTATTAGAAGTAATTTAGATTTCATCATTTAAATCCTTTTTATTTATTGAAGAAATCGTGTCCTTTCGAGGACATCATTGGGAACAAAATGCTATTTTTTTGCTTGTAAGCTGTTCCATATTTTTTCCTTAATTGATTAAGTTTTTTGAGCGTTTTCTTATCATCATACGGCAAAATCTCTCGTAGCTTACTATCAATAGTGTCATAAAGATTACGATCTTCAATATCTATTTCTTGCAATTCATGAAATTCATTTATACAAGACTTAAGCAAATTAATTTTGAGATTTTCATTTTTGACTGTATTTGCTAACTTCTCGTATTCCCGTATGCGAGGTCGGCCTTCGAGTATTTCTGCTATTTCCAAGCGGGTGGAAATAAAATCTTCTATACCAGAGGATTTTTGGGCTCCGGAAATTTTTTCCAAAATGTCAATTTGATCTTTTTTATTTGAAACATAAGCCAGAGCGCTTCGATAATGTTTTATTGCCTCACGAATACTTATATCTCTGCCGGCAAAACCATCAATTTTTTTTATTGTCATTAAAGTATCGGCACATAATTTGTGGGCACGAAATTTATCTCTGTCAGATGACTCTTCGTTACCGATTACTCGTTCACAAGCTGAGGTAATTTTTTCAGGATCATAACCGGAGCTTTCTCTCCAATCATTTTGAATATTAGACACCATAACGATATTCAAAGAAGTTAAATCTAAAGCTTTCTTTTTATATTCCATTGCCCGATAATGCCATTTATTAACGGCAGTCATATTGTTAACTCTGTTGGATTCACTTTCGTATATTTCTGATACGTTGTAATAAAATTGTGACAAGTGCTCATCATTTACAATCTTAAAATTTGAATTTTCTTTGTCATCATCAATACAAATCGCCAGATCTTCCATGGCGGTAACTATTCCGCTTAATTCAGTAATATTGGTTTTATCGTTATATATATGCCAGACTTGACGATTCAATTTCATCATTTCATAGTCTTCCAACAAAAATGCATTTTGACCTGCACGTTTGGCAAAAACTTCATCATAAAGTTCTTCGACTGAATTTGCAATTTTTATATTCATACCTACCAAGGAGAATATATTTTCAAAAGCTTTATCAATTTTCGTTTTATTTAAATTGGTGGAAAGCATCTTTGCATAGTCTAACCTGTCACGAATATAATCGGTTATAACTGCTTGTTGGCGTTCATCTTCAATGCCTGAATTAATATCTTCAGAGGTATGATTCTCTCCAAAATGTCTGTTATACAAGCTCCTCATATATTCAGAGCCGTTTTCATCATCTGCAGAACTGCTGTGCAAAAGCAAGAGAGCTCTTTGGTATAACCCAATAACACTCAAGGGTTCAACTTGATCTACACTGGAAATAATTGGTATTTGTGCTTCTGCATCTTCAGAGACGTTTTCCGCCGTTTCTTCAGATGGTATTGCATTATCCTCAAGCAATTCTTCATCTGTATGATTTTGTTCAGTCATAAGTTCCTCCTTGAATATATGTATGTAAGCATATTTTTGACTTTATTTCAAGAAAAAATTTGTCAAATAATTATATTTTTGACAAACAAAAAAACAGCTCCTTGAAAGGGAGCTGTTAACAGATTTGTATCAACTAGAAGCGGTATAGCATACCAACGGTAACTTCTTTCAGGTTATTCATTCTTTTGGTTCCGATATATGAATATCTTCCGACGACACGTGCTGACCAATTATTTGTCATATCATACTGCATACCTATACCGGCACGATAGCCGAACTTAGTGGTGGAACTGTTAGGCATACTCTTATATTTAATATCATAAATTGCTCCACCGGCGGTTAATAATGCACCAAAGTTAGAGCACATAATCGGCATTTTGCCATATAAGTCCATCGCGTATGCTTGAAAACCGTTTTTAGACTTGCCATCATAATATGGATTGGAATTTTTTAATTCTCCGGACATTTGGTATGAAAATTCCGTATATACGTTTTTATCCCATTCCATACCGAAATTTGCTTTTCCGGAGTGAAAATTTTTTTTGAAGTTTTTAGCATCTCCGCCCTGATGCGCACGGCTATATACATAATCTGCACCAATATAAGGTCTAACCGATACATTTTGCCACATATTGTGATAACCGGCTTCGGCATTAAGCGACATCAGACAGGCAACTCCTGATAATAACAATATCTTTTTCATATTTTATTTTCTCCATTTATAAATGTTAAAATGAATTTCTGCGTTACGAGGTGTATATAACAGTGAAAAATAAAATTTAAATGGTGACAGTAAAAAAAAATCTCTTTATCCTGTTCTGCAGGAGAAAAAAATATGCTTGAATGTCCTATTTTTGAATGTAATAAATGTCCGCGTTTGTTTGAGTTTAGAAAACAAAATCAGCAAAAGTTTCCAACTTATCATAATGGTCCGGTGGATTCTTTCGGTAATCTTGATGCGCAGATTTTGGTGGTCGGGTTGGCGCCCGGACTAAACGGAGCAAATAAGACAAATCGCCCGTTTACCAACGATTATGCCGGCGATATTCTATATCCGACACTAAAAAAATTTGGTTTTGCCAAAGGAGAATATAAAAAGGTAAAAGACGATGGTTTTGAACTTATTAATGTGAGAGTTACCAATTCTGTGCGCTGTGTTCCTCCTCAAAATAAGGTTACTGCCGAAGAAATTTCTGCCTGTCGTGGATATTTACAGGCCGAAATGGCAGCAATGCCGAATTTAAAGATAATCCTTTCATTAGGGGCTGTTTCACACGGAGCGGTATTGCAGGCTTTGGGATATAAAAAATCAGCATTTAAGTTTGCGCATGGCTCTACACATTTTTTGCATAATCATCAGATAATTTTAGTAGATTCGTATCATACTTCACGCTATAATATCAATACCGGAGTGCTGACCATTGAAATGTTTGAAACCATTATGTCTGAAATAAAAAATATGCTATAAAAAAAGTCCCTGATTAGAGGGACTTGGCTATTTATTTTGAGGCGTGTCTTGAAGAATGTTGCGATGAGCGTTCATGTAAGTGATGAGGTGTAATATTTCCGTCAGTTTCACTAAATGAAGCAAATTCATTGTTGTCTTCAGCAAATTCCTGACTACTGTGGAGATGATATCCATGCTCGTCAATAATGCTTTCATCTTCAAAATAAGCTTCATCATCATATTCTTTATTGTTACCGAAACCTGTAATATCTTCAGTAACTTCTTTTGTTTTATCCCATGCCTTTGATGCTCCTTCTTTGGTGGCGCTCCATGCTTTAGCTACACCTTCTTTGGTAGCTTCCCACATTCCGGAACTTTCTTCATTCACATCGGAGTGATTCATGTCTTCCACATCATAAGAATGAGATTTACAGTGTTGGTCACATTTTTTGTTATTTTCTGTCATTTAATTTTCTCCTCATTGTTGGATATTGTTGTTATCGGTTGCATTTTTACTGTCAGTACTGTCACTTAGTCCGCTTTTAATATCGCTTCCGGCTTTTTTTGCTCCGTCCCACACATCTTCGGTTACTGTTTTAGTTCCGTCCCAAACATCTGAAGTAACTTCTTTTGTATCTTCCCAAACTCCATCGTTTGAAGAAGAATGGTTGCCGGCAACTATTTGTTGCGGTTGTTCAGCGATTTTTAAAATTAAGATTTTAGAGTGCGGTGTTGTTGTCTGTGCTTTTGCGTAATTAGCATAACAGCTTGCTAAAATCACTGTTGCAAGCGTAAGATATTTAATTGACTTAAGCATAATTCCTCCGTTTTTATCATTGTTTGCTTTTTTAAAATAGTGATAAAAAAATATGTTTCCATACAACTTTCGCTGTATGGAAATAATGCTAAAATATGCAGTATATTATTATTTTTTGTATGATGCGCGTTTTATCCGGTCATTAATTGCTAAACCTAAACCGCTCATCGGAACAGGTGCTATTGCTATTTTGCCGTTAGAAGCTTGTTCATCGGCTATGCGTAAAAACGCAAATAAATTAGCGGCAGCTTCGGTTAAATCTCCGCATTTGCTTAAATTTATATCTCCGTCGATTTCTCCGAAACCTATGAAATATTCGTCATTATATGGCTTCTCAACATTAATACGCAGAGTATTTTTGGGTGCATAGTGACGCAATAATTGTCCGGGTGCTGTAGGTAAATCAGGATTTCCTTCGTTTATCAATACTTTTTCGCCTAAAAATTCTTCAATATCTTCTTTAGCCGTTCCACCGGCACGAAGCATTACTACATTTTTGCCGGTTAAATCAATGATAGTGGATTCTACACCTACTTTACAGGCTCCGCCGTCTAAAATCATATCTATACTATCTCCCAAACCATCGGCTACGTGTCGAGCCGTAGTGGGACTTATTGATTGATATTTATTAGCAGACGGCGCAACAATCGGAACACCGGAAGCTTTGATTAAATCGAGTGCGATTTTGTGATTAGGCATTCTCACCGTAAGTGTGCGCAATCCGGAACAAGCCAAATCTATACTCGGATTTTCTTCAACACGATTCAGCACAAATGTAAGGGGGCCGGGCCAAAAACGGTGAGCAAGTGCAAATACTCTTTCATCGGTAGCTGCATAAGTATGTAAAATGTCAATATCGGCTATATGAGAAATCAGCGGGTCAAATTTAGGACGTTGCTTGGCTGCAAAAATTTTGGAAACAGCCTGTGCATCATATACGTTAGCTCCCAAGCCGTAAACAGTTTCGGTTGGAAACGCTACTAACCCTCCTGATTTAATTATTTCGGCAGCTTTTATGATATTATTTTTTGTATTTGAATAAATATTACTCATTTCTATTGCACTGCAAATATTGCTGATAGAGCATCGTCTATCTCATTTTCTTCATAAGTATCCATCACTTCAAAGTCGGAGCGATCAATTATTTTATATTGCTTTGATTTAAAATCATAACATAACAAATCAAATTCGTTGTATCCGAGTAAAATAGAGTTTTCCGGTTTATCCATTTGCTCATTTTTATCGATTATATCCAAGTCATCATCAACAGTAGCTCCCAACAGATAAACTCCGTTATATTTAATACCATTACAGTATTTCAAAAAATTGGCGTATGAAGGCGGAATAAAATCAAGCCCCATATTGCACAGAACTTTCTGTGCCACAATCAGAGCTTCAGATTCCAAAATTTCGCCTTTAACAATATTTTTATCTTTGATTAATTCGGTGAAAGTCATTTATCTCTGCCTTTTTTTCTTGATATATATTGCGCTTTGAGTAACTTTTCTACTTCACGCATGGCTTCTTTATTATAATCTTCTGTGTTTTTGATTTCTTTCAAACAGCGGTAGCCTTCGTGAACATATGAACGCGGACATTCTATGTTGTGCTTTTTAATTATCTTCGCTTCGTTTTGAAGGCGCTTTTGCATCATATCAAAATAATTGACTTTGCATTTTAAATCTTTTGCTTTGCGTTTTCTGAATTCACGATTATTTTCCAAATCGCAATATATAGCATCTTTGGAAACATCAAAACCCAACATTACTCTCATGTTTTTATTTTGAATATTCAATCTTGCCGCTATTTGCTCAATTTCACCGTTTAAATGTAACACCTTGTCAAAAAGATGCATATACCCCTGATGAATTCTAACGTCAACATCTACTCCGTTATTAGGATAATTGGTGGCGGCAATGGTATCTTCTTTAGAAGCCAGCATAACGGAATGGTTATGGTGATATTGCTTTACAGGCAATCCTTTTTTGCTTAAAGGATTACCTTCAGCGTCAAGAGCAATAATCAAATCAGCCTTGCCGGTATCTATCAAATAATCAATAAATTCTTGAGCAATCGGAGTTCCTTCATTTAGCATTGAAACATCAATTCCGGAGCCGTTTAAATCAGCACTTGCCAGATTATCCAATATTCGTTTGTTATAATATCTTTCGGTAACAATCAATGAATTTATATCGTCTTTGCCATATCGACGCATCATATCACAATACGATTTAACCACTCGCTCATCTATTTTTTCACCATCCACGGTTCTTTTCATAAGCAAATTTTCAAACTCTTTTCCGGCATATTTCATAATTGCTTTGTTTTGTTTGCTTCGAATGCTTTCTGATTTCGGTAAAAAGTTGGCTACAATATCATTGTCATTTTTCTTAAATGTTTGAAATATAACTTCGCAAATATCAGAAACAGTCATAACTTGCAAAGCATCGGGATGAATTCCTGATTTATGTAAATATCGGCGTATTTTGGGTTCAATGGAACGAAAACTTTCAAATTGATGAAAAACTTTCCAACTTGGCGAAGCAAGCAAGTGGTAAGCCGTTGTATCAAATTTATTCGGTATGGCTTTCTTGCGGAAATATTTGAATAAAAAGCTCAATTCATCATCTTTTCTGCGGTTGATTGTGCCATAACACTCCATACGAATCAGGCGTTTTTCATCTTTTGCAAGCGGATAAAAATTATTTTGATCATAAGAACATCCCGTAAGCTTATGGATATTGCCTAAAAGATAACGGGCTTCTTCGGCATATAATCTTCCTCTACCAGATGAGGGTGATTGTTCTTCTTTTTTGATAATGTTGTGGAGCAATCGGACAATTTCAACCTGAGAATCAATATTTAATGCTTTAAATTTATCAACAAAGCTGTATGAATCATCAAAAAAATCCACCAAAAGAGGCGACGCCATATTATTATTGACGTTATTTTCCAATTCTCTGTAGTGTTTTTTTGCGTATTTTCCGCGAGCCATAGTTTCTCCTAGTCCTATATTTTGTCTAAAGTATAACCGTTATTTTTATAAAAGTCCACTTATTTTTTTACAATATATCATAAATATTGCAAATTAGCGATAAATAACTATAATCAATAAAAACTTACAAATTTGAGGAGAGAAATTATGGTGGAATTTACTATCGGAAAAAATATTAAAACTAAAAGCGATAAGTTAATAATATCTTCTAAAAAAAATGATATTGCAGAGTTGTTGAACAAAAATGAGCAGATTTTGGTATCTGCCGTGAAAAAACAAAACGTATCGGACAAGATCACTGAATACAATCTGGGGGATTATAAAGTTTATATAGGATTAATAAATTCAAAACAAAATCCAGTAATGTGGCAACGTTTGGGCGGAGAAGTTTGGAAAAAAATAAAATCTGTGCGCGAGATTAAAGCACAGATAGTTGATGCAAATGTTGAAAATCTTTATGATTTTTCTCTAGGTTTGGAACTTGCATCATATAGCTTTGATAAATATTTCACCAAGAAATCATCAGATTTTTATCCCAGTTTGGAAAAAATTGTATTTACAGGTAGCAAGTTGAAAAATTTTGCCGGATATAAGCCGTTTGCCGGTTTAGCAAATTGCGTGCGTTATGCACGAGACTTAATTAACGAGCCTGCTAATGCGATAAATCCGCAAATTATGGCGGATGACATAAAACGTCTGGAATATTTGGGATTGCAGGTGGAAATATTAGATGAAGAAAAAATGAAAGAACTCGGGTTTAACCTAGCAATGGCAGTGGGACAAGGTTCTGTTAATCGCCCGAAAATAGTGGTGATTAAATGGAAAGGAAAACCTGAAGAAAATGGGTTTAAAATCGGTTTGGTAGGTAAAGGAGTTACTTTTGACAGTGGCGGTATATCAATTAAACCGGCTGCGAATATGGGTGATATGAAACAAGATATGGCAGGAGCTGCTGTGATGACGGCAACGATGAAATCCGTGGCTTTGCAAAACATAAAACAGAATATCGTCGCAGTTGTGGGATTAGTGGAAAATATGCCTTCAGGGGCATCTTATCGTCCTGGTGATATTATTAAATCAATGTCAGGCCAAACAGTTGAAGTAAATAATACCGATGCTGAAGGACGTTTGGTTTTAGCGGACTGTCTTACCTATATTCAGAAAAGTTTTCATCCTGAATATGTTATTGATATGGCAACATTAACCGGTGCAATCGTTATTGCTCTGGGCAATACATTTGCCGGTCTGTTCAGCAATTCGGCAAAATTAATTTCCGAATTGCGTGCAGCAGGAGAATATACCGGTGAACGTGTTTGGGAAATGCCAATGGATA
>JAFUXW010000164.1 GCA_017477035.1 Alphaproteobacteria bacterium
ATAAGGTGTCGTTCAATTTCAGCGGCGAGTCCAAAGGCGAAGGCGAGCACTTTTGATTGTATATCATTGCCTAAGCGATAATTTTCTTTTATTGTCCAGACCTGACAGTTTTTATTCAGACAGGTTTCTAAAATCCGCATAACTTCTAACAAAGATCTACCTAAACGAGAGATTTCGCAAGAGATTAATACGTCATTTTCTTGCAGATTGTCTAATAACTCTCCAAGTTTACAGTTTTTAAGTGCTTTTCGGGAAGATATTTTTTCTTCTACCCAAGTGTCAATTTTTATTCCCTCCCGTTTAGCAAAATTTTTTATCTCAAAACTTTGATGTTCAAGCGTCTGCTTATTAGAGCTAACCCTTATATATCCTATGTATGCCATATCAAAAGTCTCCTAAAATTTGTTAAAAAACAGGTGCATTTTATAGAACATTTTAAACCAATTTTTAAAAGTCGAACATTTTAATAACAAATGTAAAATATTGAATAAACTCTACCCTTAAAATTCAAAATTAAAAAAAGTTAAAAAATATGAAAAAAGTAATTGACTTTAATGTTGGTTTAAAGCAAAATACCGGCCTAGTTATAACTAAGGCAACAGGCATGAAATATGAAAAATAATTATTACAAGCGTTTTAATAAAGCAGATAAAAGGAGAGATTTGTTACATCTTTATAAAGCAGAGATGTCATTGAAAGAAATTACTTCTTGTTTACACGTTGGTCTTGCAAGTTTGTATTCTAAGATTAAAGAACTGGGACTAAAAAAAGAACGCCGATATAAGAGAAAAACAATAGATCTTAAATTATTTCAAGAGCTTATAAAATTAGGCGTTTCTGATATTGCAGTTGCAAATAAACCACACATCAGCTCAGAAATGGTAATAAAGCTAAAAAAACAACATGGTTATGATACCAAAGATGAGCGGTGTATATCTAAAGGCAAAAAAGGAGTGGTTTGTCGAATGTATTATAAAAAAAATGGTATAAAACCGGAATGTCCGACAACAACAAATATATTGGAAAATTTCAAAGATGATGTCATTAATTTGTTAAAAAAAGGAACCCTGAAAACAGAAATAACCAAAGCATACGGTGTTTGTAATTCCATCATTTTCAGTAAATATAACCAAAAAATATTAGGAATGCGTCAGAGCGGTATGACTTTAAAACAAATCGTGAAATCTTTCGGAATGGCTGAAAATACCATTCTGTATCGTTTAAAAAAATTAACTTAAATGAACAAAGGAATTTTAAATGTTTAAGAATGTCATCAACATAGAAGCAATAAGGAAAAACCATACTTCAAAGGAGCAGATTTTAAATAAACTCTCGGTTATTGTTCCTACTTACAATCGTTTAAGTTATTTGGAAAAGGCTGTTATACTTTTGAAACAACAAAGTATAGAAGATATAAAATTCATTATTGTTGATGATTGCTCGACCGATGGCAGTGTCGAATATATAGAAAAAGCCATAAAAGGCGACAATCGCTTTGAATTGATAAAGAATGAAAAGAATTACGGACCGTCATTTGCCCGCAACAGAGGCCTAAAATCAGTCAACAGCGAGTATGTTGGATTTTTTGATGTTGATGACGAAATACCAGCCGATTATTTTGAAAAGTTATATCAAAAAGCGATTTCAAGTCATGCCGATATTGTTTATACCAATTACAACGACAAAGAGCATCATTTAAAAAGCATTACATGCGAATTTGAAAAATATAAATCGCTTGAAAACGGAGCGGTATGGGACAAAATTTATAAGACTTCTCTGTTGCGCGACAATAATATAAAATTTACTGAAAATCTTTATACAGCCGACAATTTGTTCAATGTTGAAGCCTTTCATTTTGCGCAAAAAATAGAACTGATTGCCGAGCCTCGCTACTCTTACGCTTTGTGTGATGACAGCATCGGTAAAGATGAGAAAAAGATGGTTAAACGTAAAAAGGACATTATAAAAGTTTGTAATAAAATTATAGAATTTGCCGAAGAAAATGAATTTGATGCCGGCACGTTGGTTTCTTTACGTGAGTTTTTAAAGCATACTTACGATTGCTACGCAGAAGATAAAGATTTTCGCTATAAATTATATAGGACATTGCAAAAAATAGATATAAAAGTAAAACCGCTGAAAACAGTGCTTAAATATGGTGCTTCTGAATATAAAAAAGTAACTGAATCCGGATTTTTTGATGCTAAGTATTATCGTCGGCATAATCCGTCATTATGGTTCAGTCATTGCGATTTATTGGATCATTATTTAACTATTGGTTGGCTGAACGGTAAAAATCCGAGTCTGACGTTTGATGGTAATAAATACTTATATATGTATCCCGATGTGGCAAAAGTTGGCATAAATCCGCTGATACATTTCGTATGCCATGGAGTTAAAGAAAAACGCATAGCTTTTCCGGTTAGTAAAAAATATTATGAAAATGCTCTCACTCCTAGACTTGAAAATGAATATAATCTTTTAAAGAGCTCGGGGTATTTTAATTCCATATATTATCGTCTGCACAATCCGTCGCTATGGCTCAGCCGTTGTGATATGCTGAAACATTATTTAATTTACGGTTGGCAAGATGGAAAAAATCCAAGTTCTGAATTTAACGGCAATAAATATTTGGCGGTATATCAGGATGTAGAGCAGGCGAATATTAATCCGCTGGTTCACTACATACGCAACGGAAACACAGAGGGAAGAGAATGCTTTCCGGTAGAAAGTTTAGCAAGTTTGTTTTCTAAAATTCGCTATGCTTTGGAATATCCAATTCGCGTAAAAGAAGAATATGAACGCTTAAGTGCGGAAATAAAAGCATTGGAAAATATGAAGTAATTGATAGGGCAAAATGATGGTAAAAGCAAAGAAAAAAGAAGTTAAAAGAACTAAAACAATAAAAACCATAACTGTTAAAAATACAGAAAGCGATTCTGATACCGAAGCGCAAATCCTTATTCAAAACAAAATAGACTATACTCCAAAAGTATCGGTGATTATTCCGGTTTATAACGTAGAACCATATTTGCGCGAGTGTCTAGATAGTGTTATAAATCAAACATTAAAAGAAATAGAAATAATTTGCGTAGATGACGGCTCCACAGATAATTCCTTGGAAATCCTTAAAGAATACGCCGCGAAAGATAAGAGAATTACGGTAATTACGCAGAAAAATTTATATGCAGGCGTGGCTCGTAATGCCGGTCTTGCGGTTGCTAAAGGTGAATATTTAAGTTTTTTAGATTCTGATGACTTTTTCGAGCTGACATTATTTGAGGAAACATACGACATAGCAAAAAAAGAACAAAGTCAGATAGTGTTTTATCAATATACAAACTATGATAATGATTTACAGCAATGTGATGGAAATCCTCGAGGTATCAATAAAAGAATAACAAATGAAAATTACACATCTGTTAATACTTATAGTATGAAAGATAACTTATTTACATTATGTAATCCAATGCCATGGAATAAATTAGTTAGTCATAAGTTGGTCGTAGAAGAAAATTTACATTACCAAACATTAAAAGCATCTAATGATGTTTGTTTTTCGCTAAATGTTATTGCATGCGCAGAAAAGATAACACTTTATTATAAAAGTTTAGTTTACTATCGTCATAATCGTAGAGATTCTTTGAAAAATACTAGAGATAATGCACCACTAAATTTCTATGAGGCATATAAAGGAATATATAACACACTATCCTCAAAAGGACTTTATGAAAAATATAAAAAGACTTTTTTAACTTCGCTTACTTCGAGTTGCTTGTGGACATTGAAAAATACAGATGAAAAACATAATTTTGTTAAGGATTTTATAAAAAATACTATAATTCCGGAATTTTCCTTATTGAAAGATAATGAAAGATTTTTAGAAGAAAATAGAATAATGTTTTTAAGAAACCTGTATTTACCTAATATTATTATTTCATTAACTTCTTATCCAGCAAGGATTCCTACATTAAATCTTGTTGTTGAGAGTCTTCTTAATCAATCTGCTTATGCTGATAAGGTTATTTTATGGCTTGCTCCTGAACAATTTCCGAATAAAGAAGCTGATTTACCACCGGAATTGCTTAATTTAAGAGAAAAAGGATTAACTATAAGTTGGTACAAAGATATTAGAAGTTATAAAAAACTTATCCCTACATTGAGACTTTATCCCAATGATATAATAGTTACAGCAGATGATGATAATATATATCAAAGAGATTGGCTTAAAAAGCTTATAGATAGCTATATTAAACACCCATTGGATATTCAAGCACATCGTGTAACAAAATTTCATTATGCCAATGGTAGATTTTATACGGTTTCTGGTGGAAGAGAATACTATAAGGGAGCTAATTATCTGAATAAATTGGTTGGATTGGGGGGAGTTTTATATCCACCTCATTGCTTTTATAAAGATATATTACGAGAAGATTTAATAAAACAGTTAGCTCCTACCAATGATGACCAATGGTTTTGGTTGCAGGCAGCAATGAATGGAGTGAGGGTAAGAGTTGTGGAAGATCCTATTGTGGAAGCCCACTTGGTGGAAGGAACACAAGAAACCGGATTAACCAATATCAATGACCATGGAGAAAATTTATTTTGGAAAGATTTTAATAGAATTCTTAAATATTATCCGGTAATAAATGACATATTGAAGAGTGAGGATAAATTAAATATAGCTAGTTGTAAAAAATATTCTCCTTATAGAGAAGAGCTTGAGCATTGGTATGAAAGACTTCATCATAAAAAATTAAATTTGAATAATCCTAAAACATTCAATGAAAAAATACAATGGTTGAAACTTTATGCATCAACTCCGATTAAAACACGTTTGGCTGATAAATATCTTGTTCGTGATTGGGTAAAAGAAACTATAGGTGAAAAATACCTTATTCCTCTTTTAGGAGTTTATGATAGTTTTGATGAAATAAATTTTGATGGATTACAGAATCAATTTGTGATTAAATGCAATCACGGAAGCGGTTACAATATTATAGTTAAAGATAAGTCCCAAATAGATAAGGATGAAATTCGTTCAAAGTTGACTAGATGGATGAATGAAAATTTTGCATTTAGAGTTGGTACAGAACTACAATATAAGAATATGCAACCTAAAATTATTATAGAGCAAATGATTAAAAATGAAAAAGCAGAAGATTTGAATGATTACAAATTTTATTGCTTTAATGGTGTCGTTAAATATGTTCAAGTAATTTCAGAAAGAATTAATGGAACGCACAAGGTATCATTTTATGATATGAATTGGAAAAAACAGCCATGGTGGGATAATGTGTTCTATGAGGGCAAGGTCGAAAAACCTAAAAAAATTGATGAAATGGTTATGCTTGCAGAAAAAATGTGTCAAGGTTTTTGTTTTGTACGTGTTGACTTATATTATCTTGATACGAATGAGATATATTTTGGAGAAATGACATTTTCACCTAGTTCTGGAGGAATGCGTTGGAGCTCGGAGGCAATTAATCTAAGATTAGGAGAAATGATTAATCTGCCTAAATTGGCATATGATATAGATGAGGATAAATATTATAAGCCCAAGAAAATTAGTTTATTAAAACAGTATTTTATGTTGCCTTTTTATCTATCAAAGATAAATACACTGAAACATATTAAAGTTGAAAAAATTAGCGAGTACCTGATGAGCGAATTATTAGGTCTGAGAATAGATGTTAAAAATTTTGGTAATTCCAGCAATTCTATTGATATAATTTCAGATGATTTGTCTGTAAACAGTCCTAGATGGTTTGCAGACAGCAAGGGCGTTGGAAAAATGCTTCAAGGTTGTTCTACTCATATTGATATTAGGATTAAAGTAATTAATAGCGGTGTTTTGAAAATAATTTTTAGAGGTCAGGATAAACGTTATGCCGGAGAACGCTTACATTTATGGATTGATTATAAATCAATAAAAATTGATGATAGAGAATTACTGCTTGAGCCTAAGGAGGTGTGGCATGATGAACCTTATCGTTATGAAATGCCAGTAAGTGATGGTCAGGAAATTATTATGAGAATTGAACAGCAACCACATAAGTATACAGAAGATGAACTAAAAGATTTGTTGTTTAAACTAAGTTATGATAAAGAATATGTTAAAGAAAATATTGAATGTGCTATAAATTCATTGAAAGATAAGTTTATTACAGATGAAGAGACAAATAGAAAAAGAAATTTTGAAAAACGCCTTAAAAATGTAATAACTACATTAACATCATATCGTTTAGATATTAAAAATTTTGGAACAGAAAATAATAATGTGGAAGTTTCTGCAAACGATGGGAGTATTGAAATGCCTAAGTGGTTTATCAATACCAATGGAAAGGGAATAGTACTACAAGGTACTTCTATGAGTAATTGCATCAAGTTGAGGGCAATAAATGATGGTGAATTGAGAATTGATTTTCGTGCACAAGATAAGCGTTATACCGAAAAGCGTTTGCCATTGTGGATTGATTATACATCTATAAAAATTGATGGGAATGATAAACTATCTACCACAGTTTGTGCCAATTATGAGAATCCTATAAGATATAAAATGCCAGTAAAAGATGGACAAGAAATTACATTGGAGATTAAACAGAAATATCACACATATCCTACAAATGAATTTTACGAAATATTGGATTTGATGGGAATAAATAACGATAAGAAGGAAATTATTGATTCGATTTACAATGAATTGCCAATAGACCATAGATTAATCAATACAAGATATACATATAATAAAAATTTACCATTGGATAGTAAGTATTTCAATGAGAAAAATTTATGCGTTAAGGAATATAATGATTTTATAGTATTGCCTGCAAAGGTTATCGGATACGGTTCTTATCCTTGGTATAAAGGTGGTATTGTTGATGAAAATTTTGATTATAAAGAAAACAGTGCTAGCGAACTTATGTATGGGGGATATGAGATAGATGCTGAAATAGCTTATATTGAAGACAATGTGTATTATTTAGGATGCTTTCATCGTCAGTGGGGACACTTTTTATTGCAATGTATAGGCAGAGTATGGGAGTTTG
>JAFUXW010000165.1 GCA_017477035.1 Alphaproteobacteria bacterium
AAAGAGGAAATCAGAAATGCTCTGAAATTTATGGTTGAAAAGGGTTATATCGACGAATTTAAATACAATGGTAGCACCACTAAACAATATACAATTAGTACACAACAGTATTATGCCTTTCACGATTGGTGGGATACAATAAATACGTCAGACGAGGTAAACACAAAAATCACGAAGCAGGAACTTAGGGATTTATTGGCTCCTTATTTTGAGCCGGTAACACCTGATGATAATATACCTCATAAAAAATCGTCACTGCCGACAGTAATTGCTTTACCTGCACCTGAGGAATTATTGGCTTTGCCGAGTCCGGAGTATTTTAATAAAAACAGCGGTAAAAAAGATATGAAAAATGGCAAAATAGCTGATGTGAAAAAAGATAACATTTTTGATGCAAAAAGCGATGTAACAGCAGAAGTGAAAAATTGTGCCACAAGCACAATCAAAGAACTGTCGATTGATTTGGAAACATATTCCGATGTGGATATTAAGCAGAACGGTGTTTATAAATACGCTGACAGCTCAAATTTTGAAATTTTACTGTTTGCTTATTCGGTCAACGGCGGAGATGTTAAGGTGGTGGATTTAGCGTCAGGTGAAAAAATCCCCGAAGATGTGTTAAAAGCTTTGACAGATGATACAGTAATCAAGTGGGCTTTTAATGCTAATTTTGAGCTCGTTTGTTTCTCGGTATGGCTGAAAAAATATTATCCGCAATATTTTAAGGGGTATCAGTCAGATGAAAAAGCGTTGCAAAATTACCTTTCCCCGACTTCGTGGCGATGTTCTATGCTCTGGTCAAATTATGACGGGTTGCCGCATAGTTTGGATGCTGTCGGAAAAGAACTTAATCTGACCGACCAAAAGATGAAGGAAGGCAAGGAACTTATTAAATATTTCTGCTGTCCGTGCAAGCCAACTGCCAAAAACGGAATGCGCACGCAAAACTTGCCGCAGCATAATCCTGACGACTGGGAAACATTCAAGCAATATAATAAACGTGATGTTGAAGCTGAACTAGAAATTAAAGAACGTTTGCGCCTCACGCCTGTTCCAGAAGATGTATGGAAACAATATGCCATAGACCAAAAAATCAATGACAGAGGCGTTAAAATCGATACGGCTTTTGTGCAAAAAGCGCAGGAAGTTGACGATACGATCAGAGATGTTAATTATGCTGAGCTGAAAAATATAACTGGACTTGATAATCCCAACAGCACGGTGCAGTTAAAAAATTGGCTGAAAACACAGGGTATTACTGCAGAAAACCTTGATAAAAAAGCAATCGAGGAACTGTTGACACAACATAATGAGGGGGTAGTGCTGAAAGCATTAAAGTTAAAGCTGCAACTGGCTAAAAGTTCGGTCAAAAAATACTCTCGTATGCAAGATATGGTAACACAAGACGGACGCGCGAGAGGATGCTTTATGTTCTATGGTGCCACTACAACCGGTCGTTGGGCAGGCCGCGGTATTCAGTTGCAAAACTTGCCGCAAAATCACTTAGCTGAACTTGATTTGGCTCGTAATGCGATTCTTAATGCCGGTTATGAAGCTATGAGAGAAAAATTTATCAGTGAAGATGGCAAAACCTCATATAACACACCTGATGCGTTGTCGCAACTACTTCGCACTGCTATAATCCCTGAGGACGGGCACAAATTTATTGTGGCTGATTACAGTCAAATTGAGGCTAGAGTACTATCTGTTATTGCCGGTGAAGAATGGCGTCTTAAGGCTTTTGCAAACAACAAAGATATTTATTGTGAAAGCGCTTCGCATATGTTTAACAAACCTGTTGAGAAAAACGGTATCAAGGGTGATCTGCGTGAGAAAGGAAAAATTGCCGAATTAGCTCTTGGTTATGGCGGCGGTGAAAATGCTTTAATCCGTATGGGGGCTTTAGATATGGGAATCAGTGCGGAAGAATTGCTGTCGCTTGTTACACAATGGCGTGCATCCAATCCCCAAATCGTCGAATTTTGGAAAAAGTGCGATAAAGCTGCAAAAGAAGCTATCAGAAAACGCTCATATGCCGAAGTTGATAATATCCGGTTTTGGTGCCCTGAAAATATTCTATATATTGAATTACCTTCCGGTCGCTCTTTAGCTTATCGTAACCCTGAGCTCCAAAAAGATGAAAACGGATACGATAAGATTGTTTACAGAGGCGGAAAAGATAAAAAACTACAGGAAGTCAGCACCTATGGCGCAAAACTGGTGGAAAACATCATTCAAGGCATCAGTCGGGATATTTTGGCTTATGCTTTGGGGAATTTAGCTGATTATAAAGTTGTGGCGCATGTTCATGACGAAGTCATTGTTGAGGTGCCGATGGATGCACAAGTTGAAACCATCTGCAATATCATGTCGCAAACGCCGTCATGGATTGTCGGGCTCCCGTTAAAAGCCGAAGGCTATGAGTGCCCTTACTATAAGAAACAATAAATTATTCAAAGGAGATTCAAAAAAATAACCCTATATGCATCGGATTCGTTTTTGCGATAAATGGCTAAGCAAAGGCTGAATGCGTGCATATAGGGTGAAATAACGAGTCTCGATGTATATGTTTACCATTCATCGGCAAACATAATTGTTAGAACACGCTTGGTTATTATCGGATCAGCAGGATTTTCGGAAGCATAACATGTATTAAACCGGTCGTAATAATCGATTTTCCAAAAGATTTTACTGCCGTTATACATAAAACTTCCGAAATCATGCTCGCCGTATGGATCGTTATCCGGTGTAAAATCAGTAAAATTTTGCACCAGTAGCATAATATTTGCTACATCAGAAGTCGGCAAAGAATCAATACCGGCAGTCAAGAGCACCTGACCACCGGTAAATGTTTTACGAAAATTATCGTTTAAGGTTTTTATGTCGGTCATTATTTCGCACTTTCAGCTTGAATGTTTGTTTCGTTTAAAATTTCGCTAAACCGACGCAGGGCATTGATAACCGAAGAATGCGAGCGTTTGCCATAGCTTGCCTTTTTGCCAGTTCTCTCAAATTGCGGCATAATTTCCGGCAAATGTTGTGCAAGATGTTCATAGCTAAACTTCTCTTTCCGACATAATCTTTCCAATCGGCTCGGATAATCAACCGAGGTTAAAGGGCTGTAATTCTTG
>JAFUXW010000166.1 GCA_017477035.1 Alphaproteobacteria bacterium
TGTGCATAATTATCATAACCATCCTGACGCATTTGGTCCATTTCCTGCTTTGCAGAATGTAATGTTCCCAACGTTTCTCCTATACGTTTAAGCGGATTAAACTCAGTAAAATTATTCCAAGTCATCCTACCTATTTTCTGTACTGATGATAAATTCCTGTCTGCCATTATTTTTTCGTTATCCAAATTATTATTAGAGCTTAATTTTACTCTGCTTGCGTATTCCATTGCTTTTTTTTGCGCTTCTTGTCTTTCTTTTGCCCGCATTACACGTTCCAAAGTTTGACGAACAGTTTCCTGTCCGTCATTTTTATTAAAATTATTATACATTTTAATCTCCTCAATTCAAAACCATGGTTACAAAACAAAGGAGCTTGTTTTTTTCAAGCTCCCAAACAAAATCTCATCTCAATACAAATTCTAAAACAAATTCAATTCTACTCCGGCATAGCTGTTTACCGCCAAAGTTGCAACAATTGCCAATATCCAGCAAATCATGGTATATAAAAACGGATATTTCAATAACGGACTAAGCAAATTTTCATCTCTTTCCTTCTTGCTAGGAATGAAAAATAACAACATTATCATTGCGCACATAATTGCTTCTGCATACCTGATATATTCATAGAAAGGTAAAACGCTTTTATCATTTACAAAACAATCAGCACTCACACACACAGTCAACAACGTATATACCGCAATGAATAATGTACCTTTACTGTTAAAATCTCGACACCTTTTTTGTATTACAATCAGAACCGGGAAAAGAAACAATAAAGTTGCGGCATAGTCTAAAATTGAAATAGCAAAAGATTTAATAATGACCTCAATAAAGTGAATTAGACACATACCGGCTATAAATGCTGGTTGATTAAAAACGCCATCATATGAAAAGAACATTTTCCATATTTCATTTTTATTATAAAATGCATTCCTTGTTTTATTTTCCATATAACCTCCTGTTTATGGCAGACGCCACGCTACAGTTATACATCTGCCATAAACAATATTAATTTAGTATTAATTTACATTTTTTTACCCAAATAATACCACAAGAGATAACCATCAACATCTATGGCATCATTCATAATGTTATTCAGTCGTCCACCTCCTTCTTTTTCGGCTCGTTGCTGTAAAAATTTTGACGATTAGTGTATGTATCACTGAACCCTCTATCAATCAATTGTCCGTAAACACCTCCAGTTAAACCGTTAGCCAACCTTTCTGCTCCACCCATTATACCTTCGGCAAAACCGCCCAATGCTCCGCCTATAACGCTGTATTTCTGCGGAGTAGTGTTATTGGAAGTATTTTGCGAAGCATTAGCCCAAGCATAATTGCTCTTCGGCCTTTGCCCATACGCTCTGTCATACGGGATTGCCGTAACATACTCCTGTGCCAGTTTTTGATAATTTATATTATTTAAATTATTTTGCTCTTTTTCTTTTGCCCGCATTACACGTTCCAAAGTTTGACGAACAGTTTCCTGTCCGTCATTTTTATTAAAATTATTCATTTTTTAATTCCTTTCTTAATAAATTACAAAAAAAGAGCTTGATTTCTCAAGCTCCAATCCATTTTGTATTTTGAATTTATTTTAACAATTTGAGCAAATTATTCCACCCTGATTGTTGGGAGGCATCTTGGCGAATTTGTGCACCATTTTGCATATTATACAAATTTAACGCATTATCATACCCAGATACGGATCCGTCCAATAATGACTTTATCTGGTCTATATAACTTTGACGCGCATTATTGTTAAATCCGGCAGCACTGATATTATCGGCCAAAGATTGTGAATACATATCCTGCCCTGATAAAACACTTTGATACGCTGCTTGATTGAGTGCATTATTCATACTATTCTGAATCTCTCCCATTGCCCGATTATATGCATCGCTTCCAACCGGTATTCCCTGATTTACAAGCCTGTTTTGCATATCATCCAACTGTTGCTGATATTGCGGATTTAATTTATCAACATACGATTGGTATGTCGCTTTTTCGGCCCTCTGTCGAGCTGAGTCCGAATAATCAACCCCGAATTGATACTCCGGCATTGCATTTAAATTTCCGCTCATATCATAAGCACTTACCGTCATATTTTTCAGAGTTTTATCATAATTTGAAGTATCATAACCTCTTAAATAATTCATATAATTTGTTTCGTATCCGTATGGGCTCATTGAACCAACTCCGAATATTTTTCCAACAGATTTACTCATTTTTTATCTCCATTAAAATTAATCCACGGACACTCCGAACGAAGCATCCCCAAAATATAACAATCCTCGCCGTCATCTCGACATTGTCTTATTATCCCCTCGTCCTTAAATCCCAAACGGCGGACCATATCCAGACTGCGAACATTGCTCCTGCTGACCAATATTCCTATGCGTCTGCAATCCATTCTGCAAAACGCAATAGTAAACATCAGACGCAAGACTTTGCGCGAACACCAATGCTTATCGGTTGAATATATAGTCCACCAAACCTCGGTGTGTTTACGCAAATCGTGAAAAACAAGTGCACCGACCAATTTTTTATTATAATAAAAGCCGAAAGTTAAAGCTTCTTCTTTCGGCCAATCTTTATCATATTTCAGTCCTTGTCGCACCCAATCTATTATCGTTTTATGATAATCAGGTATTATATCAACACTCACAGCAGCCCCTCCCCAAATTCATACCGAATGCCTGTATCATACCATTCAATACTGTTACCAACCGTTGAAGTTTTAAATACCAAACTTATCATATAACCGGTTGCTGAATTGCAAATCCACTGACTTTGTAATTCACCACGTCCCGAATTTTGCCATACTGTTCCCGATTTAGCATCTCCTGCCCATTTCGCAGAATTCCATCTAATTCCCCCCGTATGACCTATTTTCTCGGAATATTCATTATTACTGTTTTGCATATCGGTATTGGTATAAATAATCAAAGTGTAATTATACAATGATTTGGTACGTGGATTTATTAGTTGAATTTTCTTCAACTTTCCGCTTCCTAAATTATTATATGCTTGTGCAACTTCTCCAATAATCAGCTCTCCGTTATCATCATGCCCTTCATCAAACAGATATACTCCATCATCAGAGCCAAAATAGAGCCTATTATTAAATTCCGCCCAACAATGAGAGTTAATATCGGTAAAACGGCACCATGCACCGGTATTAACGTTTATTACGTGTTGTTCAAATCCTTTATATAGAGGAACATTAAATATAGCATATCCACCGCGAGCATAAATTATTCCCTGCCACCCTGCGCGTGAAGCATAAATTTTAGTTCTGTCGCATACCAAATCCCTGATAATATCGCTATAAGCAATCTGTGGCGAATTAACCTTATCAACCGCAAGCGCCGATGAAAGAGGAATATATCCGTCTTGCGTAATAATTACTACATCCCCCTGATAAGACAAACAACATTTATAGCCTATCGGACGGCCGATTTTATAAGAACCGCGTAATTTCCAATCATCTGCATCTGCTACATTAGAGCCGGTATATACCAAAACTTCTCCCTCTGAAGTGACAAACACCGTCAAATCATCAATTCCCTGTCCTCCGTCCTGTGTCCAGTTTGCAACAGCTACTAAATATCCGCCGAAACGACTTACTTGAGACAAATCAAAACATTTTAACGCCCCCGAGATATTTCCGGCATTTTCAGCATACCAAACCCGTAGAGTTCCTTTTTCTATAAACCATAATCTTTGCTTGGAAACACTTCCGGAAATAATTGCCGACACATTTAAATTATCCGCACTAAACCCCCAATTTTCAAAATGTTGTTTTCCTTGACTATCTATGTAATAAACCTTTGGAATATCAAATCCATTCATAAAATACAGGTAATTTTTATATTGCACGGTCTGACAGTTATCATCACTTAAAAACACATCAGCAAAATTTTTGATTTTTCTTTTTGAACTTATATTATAAACTTTGTGGCTGCTTACTGCCAATAATTCAGACTGCATGCCATTACCATAGACCGCCAATGTCCCTACTTTTTTCGGAAAATTTACGTAAGAAACATACCCGTTTCGCAACACAACTTTATCTTCGTAGGGAATATAGTTATCCATCGTTAAAGCGCACATTATATCCATATCAGCGATACTGTCGCGTTTATTAAGTCCCTTAATCGGAGCCGGCAGCATATAAGTCAACGACTTGTTAGCCTTTGTTATATATTGTGCATACATTTATTTTTACTCCTTCATCATTTGAAACAGCATTTTTCGCCAAATTAATATCACTAACCGCCAATGAAGTACCAAAACGCTTTTTCAATTCACGCTGATATTCGACATACTCCTCACTATAATCCAAACCATTGCGTTTTAACCAACGCCACAGAATACCGAGTTTTACCAAATATTCGTCAAATATCGGAACATCGGTATTAGCTGTTAAGGTATTTTTTTCCTCAAAGGTTTTAAAATCCCAAACAATGTTGTTTGACCTATACTGAAAGACTATTTTCACCCTGTTTTTAGGTTCATCGGAAAACACCAATTTTCCATTTTGGAACTTAAATTTTGTTCCCAAAGTTCCACCTATAGAACACTTATCTCTCATCCACTGTTCGGGAGTAACCGAGCCTATCACTTTTTCATTTGTATCTTTAATATAGAGCGTATTGTTCAGAAGGCTATAAAAATCCGGAATATAATCGTTTATAATATATTGTTTTTTTCCTTTAACTGTTTTTATCCAGCCATCTTTAATAAGTTCTTGCCAATCACCATAGCGCAACAAACTATCCAAAGTTGACTTAGCCACACTCAAAAAAATATTATTTTGCTGACTGGTTGTATTAAACAAATCATCAGGTCTTTTTACCGCTGACAAATCTGCCACTTCACGGCATATTTCCAAAATAGTTTTCATCTCTATTCTCCTTGATGCTTTCTCAATTTTTTTAAAGTTTTAATTTTATTTAATTTATTAACTTCTTGTTTAAGTGATATATTTTCTTTATTTATTATTTCAAATTTTTCCCTATATTCGGCAATCTTATTAATATATTCCCTCTCCTTACGAGCAAAATCAGCTACCTCATTGTTATTTTTGGCATTACGCATAAAAATCTCGGCAAACTTATGTTCATTTTGTAGTCCCAAACTTTTAACTTTATCCTCGGATAAATTTGCCAAAGCCTCAACTGTAAACACCCCACGATTTTTACAAGTAGCGACTTCTGCAGCCGTCAAGAAAGCAAATTGTTCTAAAGGTGTCCCTTCTTTTATTTGTTCCTTTGCCATTTTATAAAGCGTGTATTCTCGCGGAAAACGTTTTATTTTTTCAGGACTTGCAGGCTGGTTAAACACCTCTGTATTATTATCTTTCAGACGAATTTCCACATATGTTACATTTTTAAAAATCGGTAACCCGTTTTCATTTATTGCCGTTGTTTTCACGGCTTTATCATAAAAGCGTGCCGATACATTGCGATCATCACTTATATTATCGGCAAATTGCCGAAACATTGCAAAATCAAAATCCATATTTCACCTCTTAATTTAATACTTAAAAAAAACTATTTATATTATTGATATAAAAACAAAAAAGGCGGACATATATCCGCCTTCTTCTTTTAACAAACAACAATTACTATTCGCCGTCATTTGAACTTTCGGCTTCTTCTGCTGAAGCAGTATTTTCATTTGCCGATGTTTCAGTTTTAATCAATACCCCTTGCAAAGCAGCATTACTCATTGTCAAGTTACCGGCCCAACCGATAATACGATATAAAGCATCTTGATTTACGGCGCGTCTGTCGCCTCCGATTACTTTCATATCGCGATCTTTATGAGTACGCAGATAAATATAATCAGTATTTAAGAAATACATATGATTTTCAGGACAATTACCTCCTTGACCGCCGTCATAAACCACATCAGCTCCCTTAAATCTTGAACTTATAAAACCGGCTTCGGCAATTTTCGGATCGGAAAAGCGCTGTAAATCCATTAATGTAGATTCATAAATTGACTACAAATTATCATCACAAACAATTAAATCAGGTTTATCAGAGCCTCGTGAACATTTAAAATATACGCTGCTCATAAGCTGTTTGATATTATCTTTAGTAATTGAACCGCTTTCAACCTGATTACGCCAAAATTCATTTCCGGTTACCGAACGATCTATCCCCCCTACGGTTCCAGACGTCGGATCATCTGCCACCACTAAAGCTAAACCGCCGATTTCTTTACCGGAAGAACCTGTTCCATCGCCATATACGGCAGCGGCCATTTTATTAATCAACGTTTTTTCAGCATTGGCTATGCGTTTTTCCAATAAATCCATTGTCTGTTCGCGACCACTGTTCATTAACAGCTCTTCTCCGGAAACAGCAACCGGAACTGCACAAAGTTTTAGTGCATATTCGGCAGCCGTAAACAACTGTTTAGGACTAAACGAAATTGTATCATATCCTGAATACCAAATCATATCTCCTTCGCCGTATTCCAATTCTTCTAAAATTTTGGAACCGCCTGTAATCGGGCGCATTTTACCCTTTTCTTTTAATCTTTTCAGCAAGGCACTGTTCTTTGACATATTGTCGTGCAGATATTGAGTGCGACTTGCTAAAGTAGTTGTAAAAACGTCATTATAATCTTGTGTCATATTATTATTCCTTTATAAAAAAATTAATCCAAAAAAGCAGCCATATTTTTCTCTAACTCTTCACGCAAAGTTAAAGGTTTTTCAGGTGCTTCTGACTTTCCCTTCGGGGAAAAAGCGGCCTTATGCGCCTTTTGCGCTTCTGCCGCACGAGAGCTGATTTGTTGTTCTATCAGCTCAGAACGAACCTGCGGATTAAGCCACAGAGCATTTTCATAGGCTTCCTCCGGACTTCGAGCCGCTCCACTTAACAACAATTCCAATGCTTGATTTTGAACTGCATCAAAATACGGATGTAATAAATTGCCATCCCGATCGGTTTGTCGACCAAACATTTGCAGACTATCAAACATTTTTTGAGATTGCAGGCCGTTCAAATAAGAAGTAATTTCGTGAAAATTCTGCTCCAGATGATTTAAGCGTGTTATCATTTCATCAGAAACATTTTCCCGCTTATGTTTATCATCTTCAAGTTTCACACCATAAACTTTGGCAATAGCTGACAAAGTTTGTTCCGGACGGCGTGCCATTTCACTATCAATCCAGATTAGACCTGACAGCCAATCCTGAATTTTTTTAATTCCTTGTTCTTGCAAACGCAGACGATTATTTTCATACTGAGCTTCCAAAAGCCTGTAATCTTGCAAACCGTTCACAGCTTGTTGATACTTCTCATTATTTTTATTTTCGTGTTCTATCAAAAAAACCTGCCATTCTTGAGGCAGGTTCTTAAAATCGGACGCAAATTTTTCCTGATAACTTTCCGGCGCAAGTAACGCTTGTACCACTGTTGTTTCCTCAACCTGAGGAGCAGACGATGCACTTTGCGAAACAGTTTCCGGAAAGGAATCAGATACTTCGTTTACAGCATGGTCATCCATTAGACCATGCTCCTTAAACTGACGTTCAAGTTCTTTTCTTAAATCATTCATTTCCATATCATCCTTTTATAGTTAAAAAGAAAATCGGCAAAAAGTTGCTTTCGCCGATCGTTTTCTTGTTTCAGCCGGATATTTTTAATATATTCGGTCGAAAAGTCGCTACTACGCGCCAAACCGCTAGCTTGCAGGTACTTGTCAACATCCGCGACCGAAGATGCGACAGATCCGTCCGGAAGAATTATTTCTTCCGCGAATTGTTTACTTATATAAGTCATATTATTTTTTCCTTATTTATCAGATTGATACAAAAAAATCGGCAAAACACTTCCGCCTTACCGATTTGGGGAAACATATTTTACCCCTCATACATTTATATATTATCCCTCTTCTCACTTAAAATATATTTTTTCAGTTTATAATTTCTATCCATTGTTTTCCATAACTGTCTTGATTATAAAATACGTTGCTTTGTGATAATATAACAATACCATGAGTTCCATTATAAACCAAGGTATCGAAATGTATTTTAATTCTAAATAATCATCTTTTGTGCATTCAAACCACTTCCGTTTTAGAACGTATTTCAAAAATAGCGGATATCCAACCACAAGACAAAAATCAAACAAGAACAGAATAGGAAAAAAAGTAATTATGTTATGAAGTAAATAAATTAATAATAAACCAAAGTATATTAAGGTTATTAACGCATAATTTAATACACTCCATACAACTTTATTAATTCTATAAATAATTGCTTTTTTTTCCATATCCTATTCCTTTTAACATTTATTTTTAGTAGTATTTTTCTTCATCCTCGTCTTCTTTATAATACATATTTTTAAGTTTGTCAGCAGAAGAATTTATACCCTGCTTAATAAATTTAGGGCCGTTTTTAGCTGCAAATTTACCAGCAGTACTACCTACAGCTCTCAAATAAGGTATTTTATCAACAGTTAGTCCGACATTATTAGCAATTCCATTTACCGCCAAATTAGTCAAAAAATCATTCCAATTTTCGGCATATCCGGCGGAAGCATTTAAAGTGTCGGTTAGAGCATTAAACGCTTTCTGTTTGAAATTTTCCTCTTTTACCAAATGCATCGGAGTAGTCATTGCTCCGACAAATTCAGCACCGCCGTAAATATATGGATAA
>JAFUXW010000167.1 GCA_017477035.1 Alphaproteobacteria bacterium
AACTTCTCCTAAGGATGATGAGAATATTATCTCTACAATGTACTATCTATATAGATAAATAAAAAAAGCCCTCTGTTACTGAGGGCTTCTCTCTTAATCCTATTCCCCGCTTCCCCGCCAGGGAAAGATACTCAATGAACGATTTCGGTTTCATTTTCATTGGCAAGAGCATCTCTTTATCCTTCCATCGGCTTGGCCGGCCGATGAAAGATACACAACAGGCGATTAAAATCTTTCATTCCTGTCGGAAAGAGCTTTTCCTATCCTTTGACTGAAATTGTACTCCGGTCAAAGATACGCGATAGGCTATTAAAATCTTTCGTTCCTATCGGAGGAAAGTACCTTAAGGTAATTGTAATATAACATATATTTTGTAAAAATCAATAAATAAATTGAAAAATTACTAAAATACTTACTTAAAGTTATATTGAAAACGTTACAAATCGACTGAACAACAACACAAATAACGGTCAAGTCACTACAAATTCCGACTATACGGTCAACACCGAAAGCTTAGTCGGTAAACCGAGCAGTTATTTCCAGAATAACAACACAAGCGGTTTGAGTAATCAAAATGTAGATACATTGCAAACAACAAATCAACAATCTCCAATTCAGCAAATTGTTGGAGGTGCAATGGATATGGCATCCGAGTATTTTAAAATGAAAAATCATGGTTATAAAAATTTGGATGATTATCATCATTGTAAAGCAAATTTCAATGCGGCAGCACGATGACCTTATGGTTATAACACTGCCAAGGCCTTGGGAGATGCAAAAGAAAAATTTGACTTTTATTGGAACCAGTACTATAAGGGATTAGATGAGGATGAAGCCCAAAAAGATAGATTTCATGATTTGCGTGTAAATGCGACAGGACGATTACGAGGAAATTCCGGAGTATATCATAATGCACAAGATGCTTGTGCAGATTATCGCAATAAAAATCCGGCTTTTCCTAAGAAATATTGGTAAGCTGAGATATTATGCATTATTCAAAAGTAATTAAAATTTGTATCATTTTAGCAGTTCTGTTATTTGGTAGTTGGAAGTATTTTGTTTTTTTAGAACAGAATGGCTGTTTGGATGAAGGTAATGTTTGGGATTACAACGAAAATCGTTGCCGTGAAGATTGTTTAGCCTGGAACAAAATTAACGGTTGCATTAAGTTGACAGATGGCCAAATAGAACTTTTCAAAAAATGTCGTTATAAATCGGCAGGTTGTGTGGCTAAAGAAGTTTTTGAAGAAATTTGCTTAAATAATAACTTGCCGCTAAATAAAAAGACTGAAGAATGTGATACGGAATTTACATTGGATAAATGTCATAAACTCGGTGAAGATTGGATTTATCCTAAAAGCTGTGAAAAATAATAAATTTAAACAACTTACAGCTTAAATGAATCTCAAGAGCCGATTGACAATCGGCTTTTTTTATTATATTTTGAATAAAATTAAAAACAAAACCACAGGTAGCAAAATGAAAAAGATAGAGAAATCAAAACTTATCAAAACCATTTTATTACTGCTCTCAACACTCCTTTTTCCTTTGCAATTTTTTAGTATCGCTTTTTATTTTATTCCAAGTTTGTATATTGGTGTTGCCGTTCCTTATTTAATCTGGAAAATCTGGTTCGGTAAAGATAATCAGAAAATTAAGAAAATTACTCTAACTTGGAAATTGCCAATTATAATCTTCTTGGCTTGTGCTATGTTTGGAATAGAAATATTGTTAATTTTTCTTGTTCCACTCACGTTACCATTTATTTGGAAATTGATTTTCTTCACTTTTTCATTATTACTACTTCGGTGCATAACCTATGCAATGATGATTTTTGTATGGCAATCTGATATTTTAGTGTCATACAGAAAGTTAATATATGCTTTTATATTAGCATATTGTATTGCTGTATCATATTTTGTATATTCGAGTATAAATGCTCCGGACACGGATGATTATAGTATTCCTTTTTCTGAATATATGTCATCAAGATGAATATAACGAGCTTTGTCACTAAAAGAATGAGGCCTTGTGGCCTCCTTAATTTTTAAAAATTTATGTAATTTTAATTTTTGTATGTTACAATGCTAATGTTTTGAAAGAAAGGCTGAATTTATGGGAAAAGACCCTTTTAAAGAGTATCTCCGTCAATCAGAACCAAGCAAGCGTGATAAGAGTTATGCTTGGGATACCGCTATCGGGTTACAGGATGTTGATGGATTAAAGACCTCCGAATACTTGAAAGATACGGCAATCAAAAATATTGAAGGTGATATTACCATTGATGAAGTCCAAAAACTCCTTAATACCTACTATAAAGAAAACATCAAAAAGAGCGAAAAAGACCGAACTGAAGAAGCCGATAAAGTTTCTGCCAGAATTGCAAAGATTTTATCGGAAAAGGCTTTCAGTTTTTCTGCAAATGAATATATATCTTTGCTATTTAACCTTATATTTCTATCGGATTACAAAGATAGTTTTTTATTTAAACCATTTATTCATACAAAGTGCAGAAATACCGAAAAATTAATTTGACTTTTGGGACCTATTTTGTATGCTTTATTTAAGTTATTTAAGGGTGAGACAGTCAGGTGTGATAGTTTGTTTCCCCCCTACAATAGAGAAAAGTTTTGTAGAATCAAGAATTTAATGGGTTGGCAAAAATACTTCCAACCACTTCACCCACAGTTCAAAAATCGTCAGAAATGGCGATTTTTTCTTTCATATACAAGCATTTAATCTGGTTCGAATATTTGATACCAAATATACCATACAGCGGACAATCTTCGAACTTTTTAGGACAGGAAGATAATATAATTAAGGTGTTATGGATTTGTTGAACCTACTTTTTAGTTCTAGTATCAAAATAAATCTAACTGCGAAAATTATCTGTTTCCACACCTGTTTTAGCATTTTTATTTTTCTGAATATTTTGTGACATTTTCACAATTCTGGCGCGAAGATTATTGGTAGCCAAAACTTTAGCATCAGGCATTGTTATCCAATCCGGAATTTGATTTAAATCAGGTTGTTCCAAAACTTTACGATATAGTTGCAAATTCAATTCAGAAAAAGGGATTCGTTTGTGCTGATTTATCAGCTCGCGTTTTTCCATCAATCCGGCTAAATACTTATCAGCAAAGTCTTTATACTTAGCCATATCAAACCCCAAACACCCTATTGCATCCAGTTCTTCGTCTGTATATGGTAAAATACACATTTTATTAAGCCAGAATGTGGCTTCTTTAAATAATGGTAGTTCTTTAGCCATTCTGAATTCCTCTACTTCTCATATCAGATATATTGGGTTGATTTTTATCGGTTGAAGTTTGCTGTTTTGCATCTTGAATCAATCTATACTTTTCCCACTTTGAAAATTCTCTAAATTCCTTGGTATTAAAAACTATTTCCGCAGCCTGTTCCGATTTTTCGGCAACATATTTAACAAGTAATTTAAAGTCGTTCATTCCGCCTCCGGCACTATTAATCGTTAAATCAACTTCTTTTTTTGCTTGTTGAGGAGTTAATGCTTTTTCAATATTATCGTTCAACATTATTACTTGTGCCGAAAATATAGGTCCGCCTATTGCATTCATTTTTTCATCTTCGCTCAAATTTTCATCTGAAAATATATTTTCGGCATATTTAGCTATATTATAAAAATTTTTCAATAAGCGTGATGTAATACTTTCAAAATCTTTATACGCTTCTGCATATTCAAAATCATCACCATTATCACGCAACACTTCTCTTATTTTAGATATTTTCAATGCTGCAGCAACCATATGTAATTTATCATCTTCTGGAGTATCTTCTATAATTTGAATAAATTTATCTTGTAGATTATCATTCCCTCTTAATTCAGGATTAAAATTTTCAAGTCTTTCGACAACTTCAACTGCGCAAGCTGTTCCTAATATCGGCTCAAGATAATGCGACAACTTATCATTCGGCAGCTGCATATTTACTCCCCTATTACTTATTTCGTTTGCATACTTTATTAATGATTTCATTGCTTCTGATTTATCGTCAATACCTATAAGCTTATCAGCAATTTCATTTCTGTCCGATGAAGATAAATTTTCAAAATTTTTCAAAAAACCAGAGAGCACAGGTTTTGCTAATGCTCCTAATTTTTCTTGTAAAACCGGTTCCAATTTATCCTCAGACATTGTAAATCTCCTCATTTTATCTAATTTTAGCACCTCCTGTATTTTTTGTCAACTATTTTGTGTAAGATTTTTAGCTAAAAAATAAGCCCCAAATGGGGCTATAATTACATGACGTTATTTTACTTTTTGTTTTATCAATTTTACAAGTTCATCGCGGTCTTCTGGAGCTATTATGTCATACAAAGGAATTGAAAAAGCCGTAAAATCACAATTGTGTTTTTGCAAGAAGTTATATTCATATTTAATACCCTTCTTTGGATGCAAAATCAGCACCGGCATTTTCTTAAACCAGCATCGCACTACTTTTTCCTCAGTTCTTTCAATATCTTTCCAATCCAGTGGATTGCAATGGTCAATTTTTATACTTTTATCGCTAACCAAAGCCATAGGGTGTTTCAATAAATATTTATAGCACCATGCTGCAACTGATACAAACACACACCCCAATATCACATAGGATTGCGGATATGTAAATATTGTCGGACATTTTAATACGCAATAAATCACTTTTGCAACTAATAAAATATTAAAAACAAGCCATAAATTTAATCTCTTAAAACTGTAGTAATATACCTTATTCATTGAACTCTCCTTATACAAACACACCAAGTATTGTATCACAAAATAATCCTTTTGAGCAAGATATTTCTAAAAATTGTTAAATTATCGAAAATAAACTTGCTAAAATCTACATTTAACTGCTAAATATAGTTATGTTTGGAGATTTTACAGATGACTTACTTAAAATATTTGCGTTGGTGCGTTTCGGCTGTGGTGCTGATATTATGCGTATTAGCATTTAGCGGAAAATTTTATGACATAAAAATATTTAATATACAACTTACGGCATTAGCTCAAAGTGCTTTATTAAATACTTCATTCTGCGTAATTGTTTTACTCACCTGTTTATTGGTTATAACTTTAATTTTCGGACGTATTTACTGCTCAGCTTTGTGCCCGCTAGGTATTTTTCAAGAATTGCTCATGCTATTATTCAAGCCTGTAAAAAAAATATTAAATAAAAATCAAACTATTATCCAAAAACACTACGGATTTTCATACATATTGTCGGCTGTTGGCTTTGGCGGACTTTTAGGCGGAACTGTTGTCATTATTCGCCATTTTGACCCATATTCCGTTTTAGGTAATGCTGTCGGGGGAGGAATATATGGGATCATATTTATTACTTTACTGACAATCTTTGTATTTTTCAAAAATCGTTTCTTTTGCACTAATATTTGTCCTATCGGAGCTTTATTGGGATGGATTTCTCGTTGTTCTCTATTCAAAATCAGAATTAATCAGGAGGCTTGTGTAAGATGCGCAAAATGCGCACAAAAATGTCCGTCCGGAAGTATCGATTTCAAAAACAGTTCCGTAAATAATGAAACATGTATTAAATGCTTTAATTGCTTAGGAAGCTGCCATCGTCACGCACTAACCTACGGGTTGAAAAAAAATGACGATATCCCGTTTGAAGCCGGAAGGCGCGAATTTTTAGTTAAAAGCGGAGCATTCATATTGCTGGCTTTGGCTTTCAAATCAGGATTAACTTATTCTAAAAGAGTTGGTCAGAAATTTAAAAAAGCCCTTTTGCCGGCAGGGGCAGGCAGCACAAAAGAATTTGCCAACCACTGTCTGAATTGCAATTTATGCGTTCAAAACTGTCCGATGAAAATTATAAAAAAAGCAAACAGAGACTTTCCGGTGGTTCACCTTGATTATAGCGAAAATCATTGTGATTATAATTGTCACAGATGCTCGGAAATATGCCCGTCAGGTGCTCTAAAACCTCTTACTCTTAAACAAAAGCAAAATACAAAATTGGGAACTGCTCAAATTGACTCTTCGGTATGCGTAAAGTGTGGTTTATGCGTTATTGAGTGTCCTCGTAAAGTCATCACCAAGAAGGCCGGAAAACACCCTGTTATTAACATTAAAGAGTGTATTGGCTGCGGAGCGTGTCAAAATGCTTGTCCGGTTAAAGCTATCAATGTAAAACCAATAGAAAAACAAAGACTTATCTGATAAATATTTTACAGAGAATATACCTGATAAAAAAAATTTTATTATATGCTGTCTCTTTTATATCAATCATCCATTTGTGTTGCCTACCTGAAACTTCGTTATGGCGGAGTTTTTTTGTTGCAATATCAACAAAAAAGGATTATAAAGCACTATCTTTTTGAATTATGAATAAATCATTATATGTATTACTTAAAACAAGAAAGCTTATGAAAAAAATTTTATCATTGAAGTTCTGCGGTACGGTTGAATACGTCAATACAGACCGTAACGGTGCGCACATTCGTCTATCGGCATACAAAAAGTATGACCTGATTAACGATGTTAGTATCGATGTAAAACATAAGATTTGTGCGGATATCGGCTATTGGAACGGCTACGACTATGACAGTAAAGCAGCTAGAACTATCCGCAATCTTAAGGCGGGTGACAATATTGCCGTATTCATTGAGAGAAACAAAGGATTTTTCGGCAACGTAGAAGAAAAAATCAGAGTTGAAAATTACACCATTGAAGGCTACGAGAACCTGAGTGAAGTCCAGGATCTGTCAGATTTCAAAAATCCCCAAAGTGCTATTCACTAGCATTGAAAAATAAAACCTCCCGAAAACAGGAGGTTTTATTTTTTTCAGAAAATTTAATCTTTCTTTTTATTGCGTTCCTTCTCGTCACGATATTTATCTAACTTATTTAGTAATCTGGTGCGCTTTAAACGGCTCAAGTGGTCTATATATAAAATACCATCCAAATGATCTATCTCGTGCTGTAATATTATAGCTAACAAATCATCTGCCAAAATTTCCTGTTCATTGCCATTATAATCAATATAATGTACCCGAACCTTTTCATGACGTTCAACTTCGGCTCTTTGCTCCGGCAGTGACAAACACCCTTCATTAAACAACACCATTTCATCGGAACGCCAAATAATTTCCGGATTTATTAAATACATAGGACGACGAGCTGACAAATCTTCATCACTCGGGTTATCATCTAACACAATGATTCTTTTGGTAACACCCACCTGAGGGGCTGCTAATCCGCACCCTTTATCTACATACATCGTTTCCAGCATATCATCTAAAAATCTGCGTAGTTCATCATCAACCTTACCGACTTTTTCGCATTTTTGCCTTAACACTTCATCCGGATATTCATATAATTTCAATACAGACATATCTTATAACCTAACCGTATGTGCTATCTGATCAAGCAATGCATTTATCATTTTAGGTTCATTTTTACTGAAAAAAGCATACGCCAAATCGACATATTCTTGAATTAAAACTTTTACATCAACATCTGTAGTGGAAGTAATTTCATAAACGGCGCTTAATAACAGTGATTGCATCATTGTATTCATCTTATCATACGACCACTCGCCGTGCAAATATTCATTAAGTGATTTTTCTAAATCCTCTTTACGAGTTTGTACCCCTTTTACCAATTTTGAAAAATATTCGGTATCAATAGGACCTAATTCAACAAATTTTTCATCATCATCACTACTTCCATCTGCAATTGCAACTCTACCGACCCTTCCTTGCACAAAGTCTTCAATAACTTCATCAACAGGCAAATTGCTCAATGCAATCATATAATTGGCTTGAACCGACGCCAATCTTGCACCTGATTTCATTTTA